>CANJYY010000119.1 GCA_947479185.1 Caulobacteraceae bacterium | reverse complement strand
GTCACGCTCCAGGAGACGGCCGCCCGCGCGGACATGGGCAAGGCCAAGGACGTTCACGTCCGCGCCCTGCTGGCGCGGCCCGAGGTCGCCGCGGCCTGGCGGGCCGCCCGGGGCGCGGCGCCCGATGAGGCGGACGTCGCACGGCTGATGGGCGATCTTGGCCCGCTGATGCGCGACGCCGCCGGACAGGCCGCCCGGCTGATTCCGGGGGCGGCGGAGACGGTCGCCGAGCTGCGGCGCGCGGGGCTGAAGATCGCCTCCTCGACCGGCTACACCCGCGAGATGATGCAGCCGGTGCTCGTCCGGGCGGCTGCCCAGGGCTACAGCCCCGACCATCTGGTCTGCGCCGGCGAGACCCCGGAAGGCCGCCCGTCGCCGCTGATGATCTACAAGACCTGCGTCGATCTGGGCGTCTGGCCGCTGTCGCGGGTGATCAAGGTCGACGACGCCGAGGCGGGCGTGGCCGAGGGCCGCGCCGCGGGCTGTTTCACCATCGGGCTGGCCGCCTCGGGCAACGGGCTGGGCCTGTCGGAGCGCGACTACCTGGCGCTCTCCGCGGACGAGCGTGACCGCCGGCTGGCGCCCGTCCGCGCCGCCCTGCTGGCGGCCGGGGCCGACCGGGTCGTCGACACCGTGGCGGATATCCCGGCGATTTTCGGCGCGGATTGACGCCGTGCTGGATCAAACTGTCGCGAAGCCGGGCTATCCCGCCGGACCAACCCCATGAGGCTGACATGATCAATCGACGCAACCTGCTGGCGTTCGGCTCGGCCTTCGCCATGGCGCCCGCGATCGCCCGCGCCGCCGGCATCGACGCCGGGGTCCGCACAGGCTCGCTGCGGGATGTCGAACATGTGGTGATCCTGATGCAGGAGAACCGCGCCTTCGATCACTACTTCGGCACGCTGAACGGCGTGCGCGGGTTCGCCGACCGGTTCCCGATCCCGCTGCCGGATGGCCACACCGTCTGGACCCAGTCGGCGGGCCGGCGCGACCTGTCGCCCTTCCCGCTGGATACCAAGGAAGCCTTCGAACTGATGCGGGTCGAGGGTACGCCGCACACCTGGCCCGACGCCCATGGCGCCTGGGACCAGGGGCGGATGGGTCATTGGCCCGAGGCCAAGACCGACCGGGCGATGGGCTACTATCAGGCCGCCGATATCCCGTTCCAGTTCGCCCTGGCCGACGCCTTCACCCTCTGTGACGCCTATCACTGCTCGGTGCAGACCGGGACCAACACCAACCGTCTGTTCCTCTGGACCGGAACCAACGATCCCGCCGGCAAGGCCGGCGGCCCGGCGATCGGCAATTCCCACGACAGCCTGCCGGCCGACGGCGGCGCGAAGGACCCCTATCTCTGGACCAGCTACGCCGAACGCCTGCAGGCCGCCGGCGTCAGCTGGCGGGTCTACCAGGACATGTCCGACAACTTCAGCGACAACCCGCTGGTCGGTTTCAAGGCCTATCGCGACTCCCTCGCCGGCGCGCCCGGCGCCGACCGGGCGCTGGCGGAACGGGCGCTGAAGACGCGCCATCTCGACGGCCTGCGCGCCGACGTTCTGGCCGGCGTCCTGCCGCAAGTGTCCTACATCGTTTCTCCCGCGGCGGATTCCGAGCATCCGGGCCCGTCGAGCCCCGCCCAGGGCGCCGACTACACCGCCCGGGTGCTCGACGCGCTGACGGCCGACCCCGCGGTGTGGAGCCGGACCGTGCTGCTGGTGATGTTCGACGAGAACGACGGCTTCTTCGATCACGTCCCGCCACCGGCGCCGCCGTCGCGCGCGGCTGATGGCGAGGGCGGCCTGCTGGGGGCGTCGACCGTCAGCACGGAGGGCGAGTATCACCTGCACCGCGCACCCGGAGAACTGCTGGCCGAGCGATCCGGCCTGATCGGCCGGCCCTACGGCCTGGGCCCGCGCGTGCCGATGTACGTCATCTCGCCCTGGTCGCGCGGCGGGTTCGTCAATTCCCAGGTCTTCGACCACACCTCGGTGATCCGCTTCCTCGAACAGCGGTTCGGGGTGATGGAGCCGAACATCTCGGCCTGGCGACGGGCCGTGTGCGGGGACCTGACCTCGGCCTTCGACTTCCGCACGCCGAACGACGCCGCGCTTCGCCCGACGTTGCCGACCACCGCCGAGACGGCGAAGCGGGCCGGCGCCCTGCCTGGCCGCACCACGCCGCGCACACCGGCCCTGCCCGATGTTCCGGCGCAGCAGGCCGGGACGCGTCCCTCTCGCCCGCTGCCCTATGCCCTCGACGCGGTGGCGCGGGTCTCACCGGCCGGCGTGGCGCTGCACTTCAGCAATGCCGGCCAGGCCGGCGCGGTCTTCCACGTCTATGACCGCCTCGCGCTCGACGCGATCCCGCGCCGCTACACGGTCGAGGCCGGCAAGAGCCTCGAAGGCCTGTGGCCAGCGTCGACGGCCGGCGCCCCCCATGATCTGTGGATCCTCGGCCCGAACGGATTCCACCGCCATGTCCGGGGCGTCGCAGCCTCCGATGCGATGGCGGTCGCGGTGCTGGCCGACGGCCCGGGCGGACAGCTGACCCTGTCTCTCGGCAATCCCGGCGGAGCCGCCCGGCGGGTGGTCGTCACCCCGGCCGCCTATGGCGAGGCGCTGGCGCCCTGGACCGTGGCGCTGGACGCCGGGCAGACCGCCAGCCGGACCTGGAACCTGGCCGGGACCGGCGGCTGGTACGACCTGCAGGTGGCCTGCGACAGCGATCCCCGGTTCGCTCGACGGCTGGCGGGTCGGGTCGAAACCGGTCGCGTCACGACCAGCGACCCGGCCATGGCCGGACCGGCGCTGATGCGCTGGGAGGCGTGAGAAGCCCCTCGCGGGGGAGACCAGGCGCGGCTGAACCCGTGCCCGGTCAGGACAGCCGGTCGCGGAAGTCCTCGTAGGCGAAGCGCCGAACCAGGGTCAGGGCGTCGGTTTCACTGTCCCACAGCGCGATTGCCGGCAGCGGCACGCCGTTGAAGGTGTTGGTCTTGACCATCGAGTAGTGGGCCTGGTCGAGGAAGGCGATGCGGTCGCCCGGCCTGGGGATCGCCGCGAAGACGTAGTCGCCGATGATGTCCCCGGCCAGGCAGGACGGGCCGCCGATACGGACCGAGACGCCCTCGTCCAGCTCGCCCACCAGGGCGGGCCGGTAAGGCGCCTCGATGACGTCAGGCATGTGGCAGGTGGCCGAGATGTCTGTGATCGCCACGGGCATGGCGTTGTCGAAGGTGTCGAGGATCTCGCCGACCAGGATGCCGGCGTCCAGCGCAATGGCCTCGCCGGGTTCGAGGTAGACCTGCAGGCCGTGACGCTCGGCGATCCCGCGCAGGAAGGCGATCAGATCGTCACGCCGGTAGTCCGCGCGGGTGATGTGGTGACCGCCGCCGAGGTTCAGCCATTTGACTGACGCCAGCATCGCGGCGAGCCGGGGCTCGACCGACGCCCAGATCCGTTCGAGCGGCTCGAAGCCCTGTTCGCAAAGGGCGTGGATGTGCAGGCCGTCGACGCCCTCCAGGTGTTCCGGGCGCAGCTGCGACACCGGAAAGCCCAGCCGCGAGCCGGCCTGGCAGGGGTCGTACTTGGCCACCTCCGCCTCGCTGTGCTCGGGGTTCAGGCGCAGGCCGATGTCGAAGGTCTCGCCCTGGTCCCGCGCGGCGGCGATCAGGTCGGCGAACCGGGCCATCTGGTCCGGCGAATTGAAAATCACCGAGTCCGACAGCCGCAGGATCTCCGGCAGGTCCTCGCGCTTGTAGGCCGGGCTGTAGGAGGTCAGGTGGCCGCGATAGTGCTCGCGGGCCAGCCGCGCCTCCCACAGGCCGGAGGCGCAGACGCCGTCGAGATACTGGCCGACCAGGTCGGCCAGCGACCACATCGAGAAGGCCTTGAGCGCCAGCAGGACGCGGGCGCCCGACCGGTCGCCGACGTCCTTGAGCACCGCGAGATTGCGCCGCACGGCGACCGCGTCGACCACGAAACAGGGCGACGGGACGCGGCTCAGGTCGAAGCGGGCGAAGGCGCCGGGCCCGGCGGCCCTGGTTTCCATGGCCATCAGAAGGCGAGCGGCGCCGGCAGGTCCTGGACCTTCCAGGGCAGGCCCTGCTCGTTGAGCATGGCCATGAACGGGTCGGGGTCGAGCTGCTCCATGTTGAACACCCCCTCGCCCTTCCACTGGCCGGTCAGGATCAGGGCCGCGCCGATCATCGCCGGCACGCCGGTGGTGTAGCTGACCGCCTGGTTGCCGGTCTCGGCGTAGGCGGCCTGGTGGTCGCAGATGTTGTTGACGTAGACGGTCCTGGCCTGACCGTCCTTCACGCCCGTGGCGATCGTGCCGATATTGGTCTTGCCGCGGGTGATCGGCCCCAGCGACGACGGCTCCGGCAGCAGCGCCTTGAGGAACTCGATCGGGATGATCTCGCGGCCCTGGAACATCATCGGCTCGATGCGGGTCATGCCGATATTCTCCAGCACTTCCAGGTGCTTGAGATAGGAGTCGCCGAAGGTCATCCAGAAGCGGATACGCTGGATCTCCGGGTAGAACTTCACCAGCGATTCCAGCTCCTCATGGTACATGAGGTACATGTTCTTCGGGCCGACCTGCTCGAAGTCGAACACCTGCTTGTGGCTCAGCGCCGGGCCTTCAATCCACTGGCCGTTCTCCCAATGACGGGACGGGGCGGTCACTTCGCGCAGGTTGATCTCGGGATTGAAGTTGGTGGCGAAGGGCAGGCCCGTGTCGCCACCGTTGCAGTCCAGGATGTCGAGCGTGTCGATCCGGTCGAGCAGGTGCTTGCGGGTGTAGCCCGTGAACACCGAGGTCACGCCCGGGTCGAAGCCGCTGCCGAGCAGCGCCATCAGCCCGGCTTCCCGGAAGCGGTCCTGGTAGGCCCACTGCCAACTGTATTCGAACTTCGCCTCGTCGCGCGGCTCGTAGTTGGCCGTGTCCATGTAGTGGACCCCGGCCGCCAGGCAGGCGTCCATGATGGTCAGGTCCTGGTAGGGCAGCGCCAGATTGACGACCAGCGCCGGCCGGACCTCGCGGATCAGGGCCGTGGTCGCGGCGACGTCGTCGGCGTCGATCCGCGCCGTCGAGATGGTCACGCCCGTGCGCTGTTTCACCGAATCGGCGATGGCGTCGCACTTGGCCTTGGTGCGACTCGCCAGGGTGATGTCCGAAAAGACGTCGCGGTTCATGGCCATCTTGTGGACCGCGACCGAACCAACGCCACCGGCGCCGATAACCAAAACTCTGCTCATGTATCTCTTTCTGGCGCGGAGGAAGCCATCTCGCCAGGCTCCCCAACAAACAGTGCGCCCCGATTATCATGTCGGTGGCGGGGGGACTAACCCCCAAACCTCCCGAAATCATGCCGCGTGGCACCAGACCGCGCGCCGCGGCGCCCGGCGAGCCCGGGAGACCGCGGAGATGCGCGCCGTTCACGGGGCCCGTTCTCCGCCGCCTCGGCCGCGCCCTTCGCATTCGCAGAGGCTCACCGGCAGGTCGCAGCCGTGACACATCGGCTCGGGCCGACCGAGCAGCAGCCAGGTCAGGGCGCTGAACGCCAGGGCCCCGATCAGGGTCAACAGGGAGAAGAGGAAGGCGATCATGCGCGCCTCCCGTCGATACCGTATCCAACCTCACGCGCCCGTCCGGGCCAGACCCTGCGGGTCCCACCTTGTGTCATGCCACCCTCGCTGACGCCCCCACGGCGTCGTCGAGGGTAGACTACGAACCACGCACGTCAGGATTGGTCGTTCCGGTTCTGCGCGTTCAGGGTTTAAAGCGCGCCAGCTCTTCGGCCATCATCGCCCTGAGGCTCTCCGGCCCGAGGATCTCGATCTCGCCGCGCCAGGTGAACAGGTGCCAGCAGAGCTCCAGCAGGCCGCCGGCCCGCAGCCGCACGATCAGGCCGCCGTCGTCCTGTGGCTAGATGGTCTGGCTGGGATGGAAGCGGTAGCTGGCGGCCTGGGTGGCCGCCGCCGGCGCGACCCGCAGGACGATGTCCTCAAGCGACTCCTGGAACACGCCGAACGAGCGGTCGGCGAAGGTCGCCAGGTCGAACCCGGCCGGCACGTCGCTGACGCTGTCGAGCAGCTCCAGGTCGTCCATGCGGTCCAGCCGCCAGAGCATCGGCTGCGGCGTCCCGACCCGCCGGGCGACGAGATAGTAGACCGACCCGAACAGCAGGCCGCAGGGATCGACCGTCCGCGTCGCCGGCGCCCCCTCGCCGGAGGGCCGGTAGCTGAACCGCACCTGCTTCATCGCCAACAGCGCCGACCGCAGCCGGCGCAGGATCGCCGGGTCGCAGGCCGGCCGCGGACCGGGGCTCAGCGCGATCCGCTCGGCCAGGGCCAGGGCCTCCACATCAGCGGCGTAGCGCACCCGCAGGCCCGGCTTGATGCGCGCCTCGACCTTGCCGGCCAGGCTGCGCAGGCTGTCGGCCCGTGCGGAGAGGCCGTCATTCTCGGCCGCCTCCGCCGCCAGCGCCAGGTCGGCCAGCTCCTCGACCGTCGGGACCTCGAAGAAGGCGTCCAGCCCGCCACGGATCAGGAACCGCTTGGTCCGCCCGTCGCGCAGTTCTTCCATCTGCGGGAACAGGTCGCGGACCGCGTCGCGCATCCGCTCGGCGGTGCGCCGGTCGACCTCGAACTCGGCGGCGATCTCGTCGATCGACAACCCCTCGGCCGAAGCGGCCAACCGACGGGACAGGCGAAGCACGCCGGCTGCTTTTTCGAGGCGCATGGGGACCTTAGGGTTGAGTCGCGTCGCCGGAACGATCGGCCCGGGAGCCGCGCCAATCAAGGGCTGAACGCGTCAGGATCGGTCGCATTGGACCCCGGGACTGGTCCGGCGGTAGACAACGGTCCATCACCCCGTCGTCCGCGAGTCCCGCCCATGTCGCCGAACCGGCCCCGTCTCGCCCTGTTCCAGCCGGTCATTCCGCAGAATGTCGGGGCGTGCATCCGGCTGTCGGCCTGTTTCGGCGTGGCGCTGCAGGTGATCGAGCCGGTCGGCTTCCGGTTCGACGACAGCGCCATGAAGCGGGCGGCGCTCGACTACGGGCCGCTGGCGCACATGACCCGGCACGCCGACTGGGACGCGTTCCAGCGCGACCGGGCGCCGGGGCGGCTGGTGCTGTTCACGACGAAGGGCGCCACGCCGCTGGACGCCTTCGCCTTCCAGCCGGATGATGTGCTCCTGTTCGGCAGCGAAACGGCCGGCGCGCCGGAAGCCGTGCACGCCGCGGCCGACGCCCGGGTGGTCATCCCGCTGCGGCCCGACGCGCGGTCGCTGAACCTGTCGGTCAGCGCCGGCATCGGCCTGTTCGAGGCGCTGCGGCAGACGGGCGGGCTGCAGGGCT
>CANJYY010000118.1 GCA_947479185.1 Caulobacteraceae bacterium | reverse complement strand
GTTCGACCTCGTCTTTCTCGAACGCTGCATCGAGGCGCTGCTGTTCGCCGCGGCCGAGCCGCTGAGCCTGGACGATCTGGCCCGCCGCCTGCCGGAGGGCGCGGACGTCGCCGCCGGGCTGGAGGCGCTGCGCGTGCGCTACGAGCCACGCGGCGTCGAGCTGGCGGCGGTCGGCGGACGCTGGCGATTTCAGACCGCCGCGGACCTGTCCTTCCTGATGACCGAGGAGCGGGACACGCCCCGCCGCCTGTCGAAGGCCGCCCAGGAGACCCTGGCCATCATCGCCTATCACCAGCCGGTGACCCGGGCCGAGATCGAGGCCGTGCGCGGCGTCCAGGCGAGCAGCGGCACGCTCGACATCCTGCTGGAGCTTGGACTGGTCCGCATGCGCGGCCGTCGCCGCACGCCCGGCCGTCCGGTGACCTACGGCACGACCGACGCCTTCCTCGAACACTATGGCCTGGCCAATCTGGCCGATCTGCCGGGCATGGCCGACATGAAGGCCGCCGGCCTGCTGGGCCTGGACCTGCCGCCGGGCTTCGAGGTTCCCGATCCCTCCCGGATCGGCGAGGAGGAGGACGGCCTCGATTTCGGCGAAGGCGAGGGCGACTCGCCCGAGTTCGTGCAGGACTACGTCGGCGGCGAGGAAGAGCCGGGGTAGGGCGTTCATGCGTCCTTCGAGACGGCCCTGCGGGCCTCCTCAGGATGTCGAAATCGGGTGCTCGTCATGGTGAGGAGCGAGCCCTCAGGCGAGCGTCTCGAACCACGCAGGGAATTTCAGTCCTTTAATTTGGCGACAGGCCGCGCAACCGCCTATATTGGGCCGAACAATCGAACGCTGCGGACGCGCTGGTCGCCGTCCGCCTGAAGGAGCATCGCCGCCATGATGGGTGGATTTAGTATCTGGCACTGGCTGATCGTCATCGCGGTCGTGGCCGTGGTGTTCGGCGGTCGTGGCAAGCTGTCGGGCCTGATGGGCGACGCCGCCAAGGGCATTCGCGCCTTCCAGGACGGCCTGAAGGGTGACGGCGAGAAGGTCGACGAGACCCCCGCCAAGCCGCTGCCCCGCACCGAACCCGAGAAGGACAAGATCGTCAGCTAGACGATCCTGTGACTTCGCTCCTGATCGCGCCGCGCGCGCGAACGTAAGGCCGCCTCCATGCTGCCCGGAATCGGTTCGTCCGAACTCTTCCTCATCGCCATCGTCGCGCTGATCGTCGTGGGTCCCAAGGACCTGCCGGTGATGCTGCGCAAGCTCGGCCAATGGGTCGCGAAACTGCGCGGCATGGCCAACGAGTTTCGCGCCAGCTTTGACGAGATGGCCCGCCAGTCGGAGCTCGACGAACTGCGTCGCGAGGTCGAGGCCCTGCGCTCGGGCGGCTTCATGAACCCGTTGCAGAGCGTCGCCGACAACGCCCGCGACGTCGGGGTCGACAAGGTGTTCGCCGATATCGACGCCAGCCTGCAGGGCGGTGGCGTGCAGTTTCCGCCCGTCGCCTGGCAGCCGACCGTCGAAGAGGCGGGCCAGACCATCGCCCCGCCGGAAAAGCCCAAGCGCAAGCGCGCCGCGCCCAAGGCGGCCGCGATCGTTGAAGAGGCGACCCCGGCCCGCAAGCCGCGCGCGCCGCGCAAATCCGCGGGGACGGTCTCGTGAGCGACGATTTGAGCCCCGACGACGCCGAGATCGAGGCCTCCCGCGCGCCCTTGCTCGATCATCTGGTCGAACTGCGCCGGCGGCTGATCATCTGTGTCGCCGCGCTGGTCCTGGGTTTCGGCGTCTGCTTCGCCTTCGCCGACCAGATCTACACCTTCCTGCTGCAGCCCTTCGTCAAGGCCAGCGCGCTGATCCAGGCGCAGCGCTCCGGTATGGAGCACGGCCCGTTCGATCTGATCGCGGTGATGATCGGCCTCAAGGACGTGCCGATCGCCCAGGCCCACAAGCTGGAACTGATCTTCACCGCGCCGCTGGAGTTCTTCTTCACCAAGATGAAGATGGCCGGCTTCGGGGCGCTGGTGCTGACGTTCCCGATCCTCGCCTGGCAGGTCTACGCCTTCGTCGCGCCGGGGCTCTACAAGAAGGAGCGGATGGCTTTCCTGCCGTTCCTGTCGGCCTCGCCGATCCTGTTCCTGATGGGCGGGGCGATGGTCTACTACTTCATGCTGCCGTTCGTGATGTGGTTCTCGCTGAACCAGGAAGTCACCACCGCCGCCGTCGAGGTGGCGCTGAAGCCGAAGGTGTCGGACTACCTCAGCCTGGTGACGACCCTGCTGCTCGGCTTCGGCCTGTGCTTCCAGCTGCCGGTGGTGCTCTCGCTGGCCGGCCTGGCCGGCCTGGCCAGCAGCAAGATGCTGCGCGAGGGCCGTCGCTACGCCATCGTCATCGTTTTCGTGGTCGCGGCCATCTTCACCCCGCCGGATCCGATCAGCCAGCTGATGCTGGCGATCCCGATCTGCGGCCTCTACGAGATCTCGATCTGGTGCGTCTGGCTGATCGAACGCCGCCGCAAGCGGCAAGAGGCCGCCGCCGGCCAGGATATCGTGCCGGTGTAGATCACCGGAGCCGGGCTTCACGACTGTGCGTCCTTCGAGACGCGATCCTGGGGGATCGCTCCTCAGGATGACGTAGAGGGGGTGGTCCGCACGTCTGTTCGTCATGGTGAGAAGCGAGGCATCAGCCGAGCGTCTCGAACCACGCACCACCGCTTTGCAATGCTCCCGACGCCCGTTAGAGAAAGCGCCTCACCCCAGCCGGCGTTGTTCCCATGCACGACATCAAAGCCATCCGCGACAATCCGACGGCCTATGACGCCGGCTGGACGTCCCGTGGCCTGTCGCCGCAGACGCCGACGCTGCTGGAGCTGGACCGCCAGCTGCGCGCCGCCCAGACCACCGTGCAGACGGCCCAGTCGCGGCGCAACGAGGCCAGCAAGCTGATCGGCCAGGCCAAGGCGCAGAAGGACGAGGCGAAGGCCGCGGCCCTGATGGCCGAGGTCGAGGCGCTGAAGGGCGAGATGGCCGCCGCCGCCGAGACCGAGGCCCGCGTCGGCAAGGACCTGCGCGACCTGCTGGCGGCCCTGCCCAACATCCCTGACCTCGACGTGCCGGTCGGCGAGGACGAGGCCGGCAACGCAGAACAGTCGCGCCACGGCGAGCCGCGCCGGATGAACAACGCCCGCGACCACGTCGACCTCGGCGCGGGCCTGGGCGGCATGGACTTCGAGGCCGCGGCCCGGATGAGCGGCTCGCGCTTCGTGGTGCTCAAGAAGGGCGTCGCCCGGCTGGAGCGGGCCATCGGCCAGTTCATGCTCGACCTGCAGACCGGGACTAACGGCTACACCGAGATCAACCCGCCGGTGCTGGTCAAGGCCGACGCCCTGTTCGGCACCGGCCAGTTGCCCAAGTTCGAGGAAGACCTCTTCAGGACCACCGGCGAGCACTATCTGATCCCCACCGCCGAGGTGTCGCTGACCAATATCGTCCGCGAGCAGATCACCGACGAAGAAGAACTGCCGCTGCGCATCACCGCGTTGACGAACTGCTTCCGCTCGGAAGCCGGCTCGGCCGGACGGGACACGCGCGGCATGATCCGCCAGCACCAGTTCCAGAAGGTCGAGCTGGTGGCCATCACCACGCCCGACCAGTCGGCCGCCGAGCATGACCACATGGTCGCCAGCGCCCAGATGGTGCTGGAAAAGCTGGGGCTGGCCTACCGCACCATGCTGCTGTGCACCGGCGACATGGGCTTTACGGCGAGGCGCACATTCGACCTCGAGGTCTGGCTGCCGTCGCAGAACACCTTCCGGGAGATCAGCTCGATCTCCAACTGCGGTGACTTCCAGGCCCGGCGCATGGACGCCCGCTGCCAGAAGCGCGGCGAGAAGGGCACGCGGTTCGTCCACACCCTGAACGGCTCGGGCCTGGCCGTCGGCCGCACCCTGGTCGCCGTGCTCGAGAACTACCAGGACGAGGGCGGCCGGGTCTGTATTCCCGACGTCCTGCGGCCCTACATGGGTGGTCTGACACACCTGGAACCGGGCGCCTGATGCTGCGCCCCTGGGACATCGTGACGGTCGGCCCGGACGTCGAGGACGCGGAGATCCGCGGCCTGCGCGGCCATATCTGTTCGGCCGTCGAAGCTGACCAGATCGGTGTCTTCATTGATGTTCTCGAACGCGTCTGGTGTCTCCATCCTCGCGACGTGATTGCGACCGGCGAGATGCTGCCCGAGGCCGAGCGGCCCGGCGGCAAGTCGATCCGCGTCAACCAGAAGGGCGAAGTTGTCGGCTGATGCGTATCCTCCTGACCAATGACGACGGCATCCACGCCGAGGGCCTCAAGTCGCTCGAGAAAATCGCCCGGGCGCTGACCGACGACGTCTGGATCGTGGCGCCGGAGTACGAGCAGTCGGGGGCCAGTCGGGCCCTGACCCTGGCCGACCCGATCCGCGTGCGGAAGGAGGGCGACCGCAAGTGGGCCGTCGCCGGCACCCCGACCGACTGCGTCATGCTGGGCGTTCGTGAGCTGGTCGAGGGCGTCGCGCCCGACCTGGTTCTCTCCGGCGTCAATCGCGGCCAGAATATCGCCGAGGACGTGACCCTGTCGGGCACCGTCGCCGGGGCTATCGAGGGCATGGCGCTCGGCATCCCGTCGATCGCGCTGTCGCAGGCCATGCTGGCCTTCCACGACGAGGTCATTCCCTTCTGGGAGACGGCCGAACACTACGGCCCGGGCATCGTCCGCCGGCTGCTGGACGTGGGCTGGCCAACGGACGTGGTGATGAACGTCAACTTCCCTTCGCGCCCGCCGGAAGAGGTGACCGAGGTCGAGGTTACCCGCCAGGGGTTCCGCGACACCCATATCCGCACCTTCGACAAACGCACCGATCTGCGCGGCCGCGACTACTACTGGATGGGCTTTTCGGGTCAGATGTCGAAACCGGCTGACGGAACTGACCTGAAGGCGGTCTATGAGGGGAAGATCTCGATCACCCCGCTGCATATCGACCTCACGCACCGGGAATCGGTGAACACCCTCAGGGGCCTCATCGGAGGCGCGCCGCCGAAGGCCTGATGACCGAAGAGACCGAAACCTCGCGGACGCGCATGGCGCGCCTGATCCTCGCCCTCCGATCGCAGGGGGTGACAGATCCGCGCGTGCTCGACGCCATTGAGCGGACGCCGCGCGAGCTCTTCACGCCGGACCTGTTCAAGGAGCGGGCGTTCGAGGACTCGGCCCTGCCGATCGCCTGCGGCCAGACCATCAGCCAGCCGTTCATCGTCGGGTTGATGACCCAGGCCCTGACCCTGGGGCCCCGCGACCGGGTGCTCGAGATCGGCACCGGCTCGGGCTACCAGACGACGATCCTCTCGAAGCTGGCGCGGCTGGTCTACACGGTCGAGCGCTATCGCACGCTGATGCGGGAAGCCGAGGAGCGGTTCAAGACGCTCGGTCTCGTCAATGTGATCACCCGCTTCGGCGACGGCGGCGAAGGCTGGGCCGAACAGGCGCCGTTTGACCGCATCCTCGTCACCGCGGCTGCACCGGAGGAGCCCAAGGCCCTGTTGGCCCAGCTCAAGCCGGGCGGCGTGCTGGTCGCGCCGATCGGCAAGGGCCCGGTTCAGAGCCTGCGCCGCTACGCCGGCGACGGGCAGGGCGGATTCAAGGTCGAACTGCTCGGCGACGTGCGCTTCGTGCCCCTTCTCGACGGCGTGGCAAGGGAACTCTGAGTCTCGCCATCTGACATTTTCGTAACTGGCTTCGAGCGCGCGGTTAACGCAGGCTTAAGGCCGCTGGGACGACACAATCGGGGCTTACCCAAGGACCGGCGATGACGCATTTTCTCTCCCGCACCGCCCTGCTGGCCCTGGCCGCTTTTGCGACCAGCGCCGGCGCCGTGACGCCGACCTTTCCGATCCGCGCGCCCGCGCCGGTGAAGCCGGCTGCGCCCTCCACGCCGACAGCTCCTGTCGAGATGGACGAGAACGGCGATCCCGTCGCCACGCCCGCCCGCCGCCCGGCGGTCACGACCGACGAGGTGGGCAATCCCGTCACCGTGTCGCCCACCTCGCCCGGCCCCTCGGTCGGGCCTGTGCAGACGCGCGAGCTGCCGCCGCCCACTCCGCGCGCGCCGACGCCGGAGCCGATGACGCAAGGCGCGCCGCCGCCGGTGATCCGCACCGAACGCGCCCGGCCGACGCCGCCGCCGGTTCCGGCCACCGTCACCAAGGTCATCACCCTGGCCCCCGGCAAGGTCGTCGACATCGACGGCCGGCCGAAGACCTATACGGTCAAGGAAGGGCAGGGCCTCGACGCCGTGGCCCGCGCCATGGGCTCGACCCGCGTCGAACTGGCCAAGATCAACGGCCTCAAGGAACCCTTCAAGCTGAAGCCCGGCCAGGTGCTGAAGGGCCCGGCCAGCCGGGCCAAGGCCTATGTCGTCGCGCCGGGCGATACGCTGTTCGCCATCGCCAAGCGCTTCAACGTCAAGGCCGCCGACCTGGCGGACGAAAACGACCTGACGGTCAATTCGCCGATCAAGCCGGGTCGCAAGCTGCGTCTTCCCGCCGGCTACAAGGATAGCGGTCCCATCAAGAAGACCGTGACCGTCGAGGCGCCGGCCCCGGTCGTCGCGCCCAGCCGTCCCGAGCCGCAGCCCGAGCCGGAGCCTGTTCGTCCGGTCCCCGTGCGGCCCACGCCCACGCCCACGCCCACGCCCACGCCGGAACCGGTCAAGCCGGCCCCGGTGAAGCCTGCTCCGATCAAGCCGACACCCACACCCGCGCCCGTCACCCCGGCTCCGGTCACCCCGACCCCGGTCAGGCCGACGCCGCGTCCGGTGACGCCGATGCCGCCCAAGCCGCTGCCGCCCGCGCCGCAGGTTGTTCCCGACGACCGCGCGCCGGCCCTGACGGACGAGCAGATCACGGCGCTCGGCCGCGGACGCTTCGTCTGGCCGGTCAATGGCGAGCTGATTTCCGCCTACGGCCCCAAGGGCGGCGGCCAGCGCAATGACGGCCTCAACATCGGCGCGCCGGCGGGTACGCCCGTTCGCGCCGCGGCGGCCGGCAAGGTGGTCTATTCAGGCGGCGACGTCCCCGGCTTCGGCGTCACCGTGCTGATCCAGCACGACGACGGCTGGGTCACCGTCTACGGCCATCTGGCGCGCGCCGAGGTGCGGATGCAGCAGCAGGTCCAGGCCGGTGATCAGATCGGCCAGGTCGGCTCGACCGGCGGCGTCAGCCAGCCCCAGCTGCACTTCGAGATCCGCTATTCACCCTCGGCCCGCTTCAAGGCCAAGGCGATCGACCCGGGTCTGGTCCTGCCGCGCGGGCGGTAGGCTCAGTCCTGGCCCCAGCGCCAGCGCCAGCCGCCGCGGGTCT
>CANJYY010000117.1 GCA_947479185.1 Caulobacteraceae bacterium | reverse complement strand
TGGGAGAGGTGGCTCGCCGCAGGCGAGACGGAGGGGGCCGGGTGCGCCGCAACCCCCTCAGTCTGCCGTGCGGGCTGACAGCTCCCCCAGGGGGGAGCATCCGGGCCTGCGCGTTCGAAGCTCCGGGAAGGATGTCTACCGGTCCTGCCGCAGCCCCAGCAGGCTGGCCAGGTGCACCAGCAGAACCAGCACCACGGCGGCCGAGGTGACCATGATCATCCGCCAGGGCATCATGCGCGGGCCCTTGATCAGATTCGGCGGAAGGCTGCCGCGCCAGGCGCTGAGGGCGGTCAGGCCGATGAACAGGGCGGCGGCGGCCAGGGTGGTGGAAACGTCCATCCGGGGCCAGATGGCGGCCCGGCGGGGCCAACGCAAGCTTCATCCACAGCTATTCGCACCGGCCACTAGATTTAGCGTTAACCTCGCGTTTACACACAATCCCTTGCTCGGTAGCGTCCTCTATGAGTGCCGGAGATACGATTCGAATGACCTCGGGGGCGCCCTGGAGCGTGAAGGGTATCGACCCTAAGGCGCGGGAGATCGCAAAGGATCTCGCGCGTCGCTCAGGCATGACGCTCGGCGAGTGGCTCAATCGTATGATCGTCGAGGGCGACACGGTCGCCCCGGCGGAAATCGTTGAAGAATTCGGCATCGAGCCGGGCCCGGGCTTCGCGCCGCCGCCCGAGCCGATCATCGTCGGGTCGCCGCGTCCTGGCGGTCCCGGCCGCTACGAGGTGGCCGGTCATCCCGCTGACGAGGTCAGCCGCGTCGCCGACGCCATCGAACGGCTGACGGCCCGCATCGAGGCTGCCGAGCAGCGCTCGACCTTCGCCATCACCGGTATCGACCAGTCCGTTCGCGGCGCCCTGTCGCGGCTGGAGACGGCCGAACGCGAACAGGTGGCCGTGGCCGCCCGGTTCGAAGGTGCGGTCGATGACCTGAACACCCGCTACGGCGGCGTCGGCGAACGCCTGCGCCGCATGGAGCTGGAATCGACCGGTCCGCGCTCGGCCGAGGCGCTGCGCGCCATCGAGGGCATGCTCGGCAAGGTCGCCGGCCAGCTCTACGACGGCGAAGCCCGCACCCGCGAAACCCTGGCGGCGATCGACGCGCGTGTGTCGGCGGTCGAGGCCGCGCCCGCGGCTACGCTGGCCGTCGATCCGGCCGAACTGGCCGAGGCTGTCGTGGCCCGCGTCGAGGAAGCCGAGACCCGCACGACCGACGCCCTGCGCGACCTGGGCGCCTCGTTCGTCGCGCTGGACCGTCGCCTCAAGACCGTCGAAGGCGGCGCCGGCGACGGCGGCGCGCGGCTGCAGACTCTGGCGGCCGAGTTGACGCGCAAGATGGAAGCGACCCGCACCGAACTGGCGGAGGGCCTGCGCACCGCCTCGGAAGGCCGGTTCGACCGGATGGAGCGCAAGCTGTCGGAGATGGCCACGCACATCCAGACGGCGGAGACCCGCTCGGCCCAGGCCATCGAGCGCATGGGCCGGGAGGTGGTCAGCATGGCCGACAGTCTGAGCCGCAGGGTGCAGACCGTGGAGAACCATGGCGCCGATGCGATCGAACAGATCGGCGGCGAAGTGGCGCGCATCGCCACCGTGGTCGAACAGAAGCTCAACCGCGCCGACGGCGTCCAGGCCCAGGCGCTGGAAAAGCTCGGCGGCGAGATCGCCCGTATCACAGAACGGCTGGCCGAGCGGATCGCCAATTCCGAACGCCGCGGCGCCCTGGCCATCGACGAGGTCGGCGAACAGGTGGCCCGCGTCACCGAACGCATCAACCAGCGCCAGGAACGGTCGTCGGCCGATCTGGCCGAGCGCATTCGCCAGAGCGAGGAGCGCACCGCCCGCCTGCTGGACGAGGCGCGCGAGAAGATCGACCAGAGCCTGAACGCCTCGCACCGGCGGCTGTCGGAACAGGTCGCCCAGGGGCCGATCGCCGCGATCGCCCAGCCGACGCCGCTGCAGCGCCGGCCGGAGGCGCCGCGCGCGCCGTTCAGCGATCCGTTCGCGGCTGAACCCTTCCCCGAGCCGGGTCGCACGATCCCGGAAGACGCCTTCGCGCCTCAGGCCCTGACGCAGGCCGAACCGGCCACGCCGCTGGCCGAGCCGGAGCCCTTCCCGGTGGCCGAGCGCGGCCCGCCGGCCTTCTCCGAAGAGGACTACGCGGCGGCCGACGGCTTCGCGCCGATCGCCGAGGACGTCGAGATTCCCGACGCGCCGGTGATCCCCGAGCCGCCCGAGATTTCGCCGTTCGAGGTCGAGGGCCTCTCCCGGCCGCGCTCGACCCGGGAAGTGCTGGAGCAGGCGCGCAATGCCGCCCGCCTCGCCAATACGCCGGAGGCCCGCCCGGCCGCGACCGAGAAGCGCGGCCTGTTCGGATCGTCGGCGGGCAAGCCCAAGCGCCGCGCCGGCTCCTCGCTGCAGTCAGCGGTCGTGCTGGCCGCCGGGGCTGCGACGGTCGGCCTCCTCAGCGTCGGCGGCGTCATGCTGTACGGCGGCAAGGGCGAAGGCTCGATGGCTGTTCGGGTCGCCGAAGCGATCCAGATCCGCCGCGCCGACGCCAAGGGCGAGATCAGGACGGCCGAGGCCGACACCACGCCGATGCTGCCCGCGCCGCGGGCGGCCATCGCCATCGCGCCGCAGGGCGTTGGACCGGCGACGGCCGGCGATCCGGCGCTGGCCGGGGCCGGAACGACGCCCGCTGCGCCCGCGACGCCTGCCGTCGAAAGCCCTGCCTCGCTCTATGCCGACGGCGTGCGCCGCATCGAGGCGCGCGACCTGACCGGCGTGGCCCCGCTCAAGCGCGCCGCCAACCTGGGCTACGCCCAGGCCCAGTTCTATCTCGCCAAGCTGTACGAGAACGGCGAAGCGGGCCTGCGCAAGGATCCGGTCGAGGCCCGCCGCTGGACCGAACGCGCGGCCCAGGGCGGTGACCGCAAGGCCATGCACAACCTCGGCCTCTACTATTTCGAGGGCCAGGGCGGAGCGAAGAACACAACGACGGCGGCCCAGTGGTTCCGCAAGGCCGCGGACCTCGGCCTGTCCGACAGCCAGTACAATCTCGGCCGGCTCTACGAAGAGGGCTACGGCGTCAGCCAGAACGGCGCCGAGGCCTACAAGTGGTACCTGATCGCGGCCCGCGCCGGCGACACCGAGGCCCGCGCCAGCGCGACCCGCGTCGCCCGCGAACTGTCGCCCGAGGCGCGCGGCGTCGCCGAGCGCTCGGCCCAGGGCTTCCGCGCCGCCGGTCCCGCCACGCCGGCCGCCACGCCGGCCCAGACCAGCGTCGCCGGAGCGCGGTCGGAGATCGTCTCGGCCCAGCGCGCCCTGTCGACCCTGGGCTACTATCGCGGACCGCAGGACGGGGCGCCGTCGCAGGGGCTCAAGGGCGCCATCGCCGCCTTCCAGCGCGACCAGGCCCTGCCGCCGACCGGCGCGCTGGATTCCACCACCATGCTGAAGCTGTCGACCTACGCCCGGTGATGCCCGGCCGTCGCGCCGCGCGGGTTTCAGGTTTCGCCGGATGGATTGAGGGTCAAGGGTAGGCCGTGGACCTCTACCTTCCCATCGCCGAGATGTCGGTCAATGCGCCGCTGCTGATCGCGCTGGGGGCGGTTGTCGGCTTCATCTCCGGCCTGTTCGGCATCGGCGGCGGCTTCCTGATGACACCGGTGCTGGTGTTCATGGGCATTCCGCCGGCGGTGGCCGTGGCCAGTCTGTCCAACCATGTCGCCGCCTCGTCCTTTTCCAGCGTCACCGCCTACAGCCGGCGGCGGATGGTCGACTTCCGCATGGGCGGCGTGCTGGCCGCCGGCGGCGTGGTCGGGGCCTTCGTCGGCGTGGAGGTGTTCCGCCTGCTGCGCCTGCTCGGTCAGGCGGACCTCGTCGTGTCGGTGTCCTACCTGCTGTTTCTGGGCGTCATCGGCGCACTGATGCTCTGGGAATCGCTGGGCGCCGTCCTGCGTCGCCGGCGGGGCGAAAGTCCGCCGCCGCGCCGCGACCGCCGGCCGATCCTGCTCTACGCCCTGCCGTGGAAGATCCGCTTCCCCCGCTCGCGGCTGTACATCAGCGTCATTCCGCCGATCCTGCTCGGCCTGTTCGTCGGCGTTCTGTCGGCGATCATGGGCGTGGGCGGCGGCTTCATCCTCGTGCCGGCGATGGTCTACCTGCTGCGCATGCCGGCCAGTGTCGTGGTCGGCACCAGCCTGTTCCAGATCGTCATCACCACGGTCCTGACCAGCATCCTGCAGGCCGGCCGCAACCAGACCGTCGACGTCGTCCTGTCGACCCTGCTGCTGATCGGCGGGGTGCTGGGCGCCCAGTTGGGGGCCAGGGCTTCGGCCCGGTTCCGCGCTGAGGAGCTGCGGGCCGTGCTGGCCCTGGTCGTGCTGCTGGTCGGGCTGCGCATGGGTCTGGGCCTGTTCATCCGGCCCGATGACCCCTTCGTGCTTGTGGCGGCGGTCGGATGACGCCCGCCGTCGCCCCGCCGCCCGCGCCGCCGGCCCGGGTCGCCGCCACCCTGACCGAGACGGACGTCCGGGTCAGCTCCGGTTTCCGCGGCGCGCGGATTTCGGTCTATGGCGCGGTGTTCGACCCCTCCGGCCGCCCGAGCGACGTGGTGGTGGTGGTCCGCGGACCGACCCAGACGGTGCGCATCGCCCGCAAGGTTCATGTCGCCGGCCTCTGGCTCAACAGCCGTCCGGTGGTGTTCGAGGGCGCGCCCGGCTTCTACCGCGCCGCCTCGACGCGGCCCCTGGGCGACATCGCCCGCTTCGGCCAGCTGCGGAAGCTGGGCCTGGGCCTCGACCATCTGGCCATCGCCGCCCCGGCCGAACGCCGGGTCGAGACCCGCTACGGCGTGCGCGACATGGTCGTCAGCACCCTCGGCTCCGACTACCACGCCTGGCGCGGCGCGGTCGTGCGGCTCAAGCAGACGGCCGGTCTTTACAGCGCCGACGCGGACGGCGTGACCTTCGTCGACCGGGGCCTGTTCCTCGCCCGGGTCGATCTGCCGGCCCAGGCGCCGATCGGTCAGTACACGGCGCGGGTGATCCTGTTCCAGGACGGGCAGCCGGTCTCCGACCGCACCCTGCCGCTCAGGGTCGAGAAGGTCGGGCTGGAGCGCGCGCTTTACCTCTTCGCGCACCAGCGTCCGTGGTCGTATGGTCTGGTTTCGGCGCTCATTGCCCTGGGCGCCGGCTGGGCGGCCTCGCGGGCGTTTCGCAGGAGTTGAGGGGGATGAGGCAGACGAGCGCGCGGGTGCCCGCGTCGGCATGGACGCTCGGGCTGATCAGCCTGGCGCCCTTCTATGTGGCCTCGGCCGTCTACTGCTATGGCCCCGCCCGTTACGGGCCGGCCGCCCTGCTGGCGCTGGGGGCCTGGTCGGCGGCCATGCTGGCCTACCTCGGCGGCATCCGCGCGGGCCTGGAACTGGGCAGCGACCACCCGCCGCGCTGGTGGAGCCTGTCGCTGCCGTTGCTGACGCCGTTCGCCGGCTTCGGCCTGCTCTACGGGGCCCTGGTCCACCGTTTCGACGCGGTCTGGGAAGTCTCGGGCTTCCTTGTGGCCTTCCTGCTGGTCTGGCTGAGGGACGTGCGCGATGTCGAGGGCCCGGCCTGGCGTCCGCGCTATCGCACCCTGATCACCGCCGGCGCCGCCATCGCCCTGGCGTTCGCCCTCGAACAGGCGATGAGCCTGTAGGCTCGCCCGGCGCTCAGACGCCGGTCTGTTCGGCCAGCAGTTCCTTCAGATGGTCCAGCCGTTCGGTGATGATCGGCATGAAGACATTCATCCGTTTGCCGCTCCGCGTCCGGATCACGGCGTAGGGCTGCCGGCTGAAGCCCCAGGGCAGCAGCTTCTGTTCGACGCTGTCGACGTCCTTCACCGGCAGGGAGGCGTACCATGGCGCCAGGTAGATCAGGCGATCACCGTCGACCCACAGCGCCGGCCGGCCGCGCGAGCGGGACTGGATGAAGATCAGCACGTCCGCGACGGCGTTTCTCAGCACGAACAGCACGATCGCCAGCACCACCAGGTTCAGCACCAGCTGTCCCTCGCCGCGTAGCAGTTGCGACAGGCCGACGAACCCCGCCAGCCCCGCGACCAGATCGAAGATCGCGCCCCGCAGGATGAATGGCCCCGCGCGGGGCGGGCTGATGGTGGCGATCAGGTGGATCATGAGTTTCTCTCGCGCGGCGCGGCCGCCATGCTCTGATCAGACATTCGCGACATCTGTTCAATGGCCGATGCGTGCGACGCCCGGATCAGTCGCCGACCAGCGACATCCAGCCGATGGCATGGACCCGGTCCGCGCCTAGCGCCGCGGCCAGCGGCCGGCCGGCGAACATCCCGGCGAAAGCCGCGTCCTTCACGTTCAGCCCGCCGGCGTAGGCGCCGAAGGCCGGCAGGATCACCCGCGTCCCGTCGGTCAGGAAACAGCGCCGCCGCACGCGTCCGCCGCGCCCGGCGATCTTCGCGGCGGGGTGCAGATGGCCGGAGGCCTCTCCCGGCTGCAGTCCCGCCTGGGGTTCATGGCGCAGCCGCAGGGCGCCCAGGTCCATCTCGTCGAGGATCTCGCCGGGCAGGGCGCGCGGACCGTCGGCGTCGTGATTGCCGACCACCCAAATCAGCCGCCGGCCGTCGGCCAGCGCCGCCAGCCTGCCCGCGTCATCCCGGTCCAGCCGGTCCTCGGCCGCGCCATCGTGGAAGCTGTCGCCAAGGAAGACCAGCAGGTCCGGCGCGGTCGCCGCCACCTCCCGCTCCAGCCGGTCGAGCGTCTCGCGCGTGTCATAGGGCGGCAGCAGCTGGCCGCGCCGGGCATAGGCGGAGCCCTTTTCGAAATGCAGGTCGGCGACGATCAGCGCCCGGTGGTCCGGCAGCCACAGCGCGCCGGATGCGCGCAGCACCGCGCCTTCTCCGTTGATCGCGAGCGCCAGCCCGCCGCAGGGCGAGGCGCTGAAGCTGTAGCGTGCGTCCTTCGACACGGGCGCTGTCGCGCCCTGCTCAGGATGACGTGCACTGTCGACGTCATGGTGAGCAGCGCCGAAGGCGCGTGTCGAACCACGCAGGGAAGCGCGGGTGCTCATCCCATCGCCTCCGCGATCAGCGCTTCGGCCGCCTCGGCCAGCATCATCTCGCTGGCGCCGCCGGGCGCGCGCTCGCGGCCCAGCTCCATGAACATCGGCACGGCGAATGGCGAAACACGCTCCAGCTTCACATGGCGGATGTGGCCGCGGATCCGCGCCAGCATCTGGCTGACCCG
This sequence comes from Caulobacteraceae bacterium, assembly GCA_947479185.1. Classification (GTDB taxonomy): domain Bacteria; phylum Pseudomonadota; class Alphaproteobacteria; order Caulobacterales; family Caulobacteraceae; genus Caulobacter. The sequence goes on along the minus strand of CANJYY010000117.1, from coordinate 187 downwards.
GCCGATCTCGACCAGGTTGGTCGCGGCGTCCGACCGCGCGCAGCGCAGCAGCAGGTGGTCGGGCTGATGCCGGCGCAGCACGTCGTAGATCAGATCGGTCGAGAAGGTCACCTGCCGGCCGGACTTCTCGGCCCCCGGCATGCGCCGCTCGATCAGGCCGGAGATCAGGGCGCAACCCTTGAACGCG
>CANJYY010000116.1 GCA_947479185.1 Caulobacteraceae bacterium | reverse complement strand
GCCGCGCCTACGGCCAGCCCGACAACGGCCAGCAATCCTCTCCAGACCCAACGCATGCGACTCCCCCCGGACGTTCGGCGGCGATCCTGTGCCCAACGGAGTTGGGCCGCAACAACCCGCGCGGGGACATGCACTGAAGGGCGTGTCCCCGGGGCCATCGACATTGCGGCCTCGCCCGGTTGGGAACAGGATCGCCGCGAAAGTCCGGGGGGAGTCGCATGCGTTGGGTCTGGAGAGGATTGCTGGCCGTTGTCGGGCTGGCCGTGGGGGCCGCCGTTACCCTGGCCATCGCGGGTCTCGCCGCCACGCCGCGCCTGCCGCCGCTGACGCCGCTGATCGAGAAGGCGCGCAACTACGACGTGGTCATCCGCCGGGACCGCTTCGGCGTGCCGCACATCCTCGGCAAGACGGACGCCGACGCGGCCTTCGGCCTGGCCTTCGCGCACGCCGAGGACGACTTCGAGACCATCCAGACCGTGGCCCTGGCCACCCGCGGAACCCTGGCCGCCAGCGCGGGCGTAGAGGCCGCGACCGGCGACTACATCGTCAACCTGCTCGGCGTCTGGAACGCCGTGAACAGCCGCTATGACAGGGACCTGCCGGCGGACGTGAAGGCGGTGCTGCAGGCCTATGCAGACGGGGTGAACTACTACGCCGCCCGCAATCCCGGGAAGGTCACGCCAGGCCTCCTGCCGCTGACCGGCAAGGACATCGCCGCCGGCTTCGTGTTCAAGACGCCGTTCTTCTACGGCCTCGACAGCGAGCTGAAGCGGCTGACCAGCGCCACCGACGACGGTCTGCCCAAGGGCTCCAACGGCGTGGCCGTGTCGCCGTCCCGCTCGTCCGACGGGGCGACCCGGCTGCTGGTCAACTCGCACCAGCCCTACGCGGGCCCGGTGGCCTGGTACGAGGCGGTGGTCGAGAGCGGCGAAGGCTGGCACGTGGCCGGCGGCTTCTTCCCCGGCTCGCCCTTCATGCTGCACGGCCACAACGCCCATCTCGGCTGGGCCAACACGGTCAACAATCCAGACCTCGTCGACGTCTACCGCCTGACCATCAACCCCGCGAACAGGGACGAGTACCGCCTCGACGGCAAATGGGTGAAGTTCGGGAAGGGCGTGGCGAAGCTGCGCATCAAGCTCTGGGGGCCGTTCAGTTGGACGGTCAACAAGGAGGTCCTGCGCTCGGCCCACGGCCCGGCGATGCGGACGAAGGGCGGCGTGTTCGCCATCCGCTACGCCGGCATGGATACGATGCGCCAGCCGCTGCAGTACTGGCGGCTCGACAAGGCCGAGACCCTGGAACAGTGGCAGGCGGCCATGGCCCTGCAGGCCCTGCCGAGCATCAACTACGTCTACGCCGACGAGAAGGGCAACATCGGCTACGTCTACAACGGCCTGTTCCCCAACCGCCGCGAGGGCGTCGACTGGTCCGGCGTCCTGCCCGGCGACCGCTCGGACCTGATCTGGAAGGGCTACCTGCCGTTCGACCGTACGCCGCAGGTCTGGCAGCCGAAGGGCGGCCTGGTGTTCAACGCCAACAACACGCCGTTCCAGGCCACGGCCTTCGGCGACGGCCTCGACCCCTACGCCTTCAGCCCGACCATGGGCATCCAGACCAACATGACCAACCGCTCGCTGCGCGAGGTCGAGACCTTCGCCGCCGACGACCAGATCACGCCGGAGGAATTCCGCGCCTACAAGTTCGACGTGACCTACAGCCGCCGCTCGAACGTGGCGGCCTTCGTCGGCGAACTGCTGGGCCTCGACCCGAAGGGCGACGCCGACATCGCCGCCGCCCAGGCCATCCTGGCGACGTGGGACTACACGACGAAGGTCTCCAGCCGCGGCGCGGCCCTGGCCATCCTGACGGCCCAGCCGGTGATCACCGCCCGCGACAGCCATGATCCGAAGGCGCCGACCGCGCGTCAGGCCCTGCTCGACACCATCAAGCTGCTCAAGACCCACTACGGCCGGCTTGATCCGCAATGGGGCCAGGTCAACCGCATCCGCCGCGGGACGGTCGACCTGCCGGTCGACGGTGGGCCGGACACCCTGCGCGCGGTCTACGGCAGGCCCGGTGACGACGGACGGCTGACGGCGCTCGCCGGCGACACCTTCATAATGTTCGTCACCTGGGACCGCGACGGCGTGCTCTCCAGCCAGAGCATCCATCAGTTCGGCACGGCGACGCTCGATGCGAAGGCCCCGCACTACGCCGACCAGACCGCGCTGTTCGCGGCCCAGCGCTTCAAGCCGGTGCTGTTCACCGAGGCCCAACTGGCCGGCAACGTCGTCGAGACCTATCGCCCTGGATTCCGCGCCCACTGACGCCGGGTCACGGTTGCCACGCCTTCCGCGAAGCCTACCATCCCGGCAAAACACGGGAGGACAGGACATGGCGAACGCCCATCAGGTGATCATCGTCGGCGGCGGCGTCGGCGGCTCGGCCCTGGCGGCCAGTCTGGCCGCGGCCGGGGTCGATGTGCTGCTGCTCGAGCAGACCCACGTCTACGAAGACCGGGTTCGCGGCGAGTGGATCGCGCCCTGGGGCGTGGCCGAAGTCCGCCGTATGGGCCTGCTCGACACCCTGCGCGGCGCGGGCGGCGGCCACTATGTCACCCGCCACGTGACCTATGACGAGAGCCGCACGCCACAGGAGGCCGAGGCCGCCACCCTGCCGCTGGGCATGTTCGCCGCCGACATCCCCGGTCCCCTGACCCTCGGCAATCCGCACCACTGCCAGACCCTGTTCGACGAGGCCGGGCGGCGCGGCGCGAAGACCCTGCGCGGGGCGCTGGTGACGAAGATCACGCCCGGCGCCGACCCGTCGGTCACCTATCTGCTGGGAGACGTCGAACACACCGTTCACTGCCGGCTGATCGTCGGCGCCGACGGCCGCGCCTCCGCCGTGCGCGAGGCCTGCGGCATACCCCTGCACCAGGACAGGCCGCATCACTGGTTCGCCGGCATGCTGGTCGACCAGGCCCCCGACTGGCCGGAAGACCTGCAGGCCATCGGCACCGAGGACGACTTCGGCTTCCTCGCGTTCCCCCAGGGCGACGGCAAGGTGCGGCTCTATGGCAGCTACGCCCTGGAGCAGAAGCGCCGCTTCGCCGGGCCGGAGGGGCCGCGCCAGTTCCTCGACGCCTTCAACGTCGCCTGCAGCCCGATCAACGAGACGCTGATCGCCGGAACGCCCGCCGGCCCGGTCCTGAGCTTCTTCAACAACGACACCTGGACCGACCAGCCGTTCGCGCAGGGCGTAGTCCTCATCGGCGACGCGGCGGGCTGGAACGATCCGATCGTCGGCCTCGGCCAGTCGATCACCTACCGCGACGCCCGCATGGTGCTCGAGGTGCTAACGGGCGGGGCTGACTGGTCGCCCGCCGCATTCGCCGACTACGGGGCCGAACGGGCCGAGCGCCTGCGCCGCCTGCGCTTCTGCGCGAACATCACCTCGGTGCTCGACGCCGAATTCGGCCCGGAAGCCAGGGCCCGTCGGCGTCGCCACTTCGAGCGCACGGCCGCCGACCCGAGCCTCGGCATGCACGGCTTCGCCGTCATGGCCGGCCCGGAGACCCTGCCGCCAGAGGTCTTCACCCCCGAACACCGCGCCCGCGTCCTGGAGACAGCCTGATGGATATCGAAGACTTCAACCGCCGCTGGCTGGCCGCCTGGACCGCCAAGGACGTCGAGGGCCTGATCGGTTTCTATGCCCCGAACTGCACCTACAAGGACCCGCAGACGGCGGCCGGCATCGTCGGCCACGACGCCCTGCGCGGCTACCTGACGGGCCTGTTCGCCGCGACGCCGCCGATGACCTATGAGCCCGAAACGGTCTGGGCGATCGACAATGGTTTCTGCGGCCGCTGGTACTGCACCATCGAAGGGCCCGACGGTCCGAGCCGCATGCGCGGCTTCGATCTGGTCGAATTCGACGGCGACCGCATCGGCTGGAACGAGGTCTACGTCCACCCCTTGCCCTGAGGTGATGGAACCGCCGTCGCCGTAAGGGGTTTTCCGCCCGCATGGCCCGCCTGACCATCTTCCACGAGACGCGCTACCGTTACGACCGGCCTGTCCGGTTCGGACAGCATCGCCTCATGCTGCGCCCGCGCGACAGCCACGCGATCCGCGTGATCGAGGCGAAACTGACCCTGTCGCCGCCGGGCAAGACCCGCTGGGTCTATGACGCCCTCGGCAACTGCGTCTGCCTGTTCGCACCGGACACGCCGGGCCGGACGCTGTCGATCATCAGCCGGCTGGTGATCGAGCGCTTTCCCGCGCCCCTGACGCCGGACAATCCGCACACCGCCCTGCCGATCAGCTACGCCGCCGAGGACCGGCTGCTGCTCGCGCCGTTCATGGCGCCGGCGACCGACGACGATGATCCGCGCCTGCTGGCCTGGATGACCGACCAGATCGGCCGCCCCGGCGAGCCCGCGCTCGACCGGCTGATGCGCATGACGGCGGCGATCCACGACGGCTTCGACTACCGGGAACGGTACACCGAAGGCGTCCAGTCGCCGGCCGAGACCCTCACGCTCGGCGGCGGCGCCTGCCGCGATCTGGCCTGGCTGATGATCGAGACCCTGCGGCGACAGGGCTACGCCGCGCGGTTCGTCAGCGGCTACATCAACGGCGGATCCCGCAAGGGCGGCGGCGCCACCCATGCCTGGGTCGAGGTCTTCCTGCCGGACCTTGGCTGGACGGAGTTCGACCCGACCAACGACCTGACCGAGTCCGCCGATCTGATCCGGGTCGCGGTCGCCCGCACCCCGACCGGGGCGGCTCCGGTCAGCGGAACGATCTTTGGAAATCCCGGGCCTTCGGACCTGGATGTCACCGTGACGGTTTCGCCTGAAGGGACGGCGGCGACCGCCTGACCCGCGGTGCGCCGGGGTCCCGTCGAAGCGGGTCATCACGCCCCGGCCGGGTCACTGACGGCGATACTGCATCACAGCGACCCAATCCGGGGCGACGAACTCAACGGGCGGGGGCTGTATTTGCTCGCTTGCTTCGCGAGCGGGGTTGTTTGTCATGAAGCGGTGGTTAACGTGCCGGTAGGGAAATGGGTGGGGGACTGCGCTCTCATGCGCGCCAGAACAGCCACGGCGGTATTCACGATCACGGCGCTGGGGGCGATCGCCCTCAGCGCGGCGAGTGTGATGAGCGCGGCCACTGACGGGCTGTCTTCCGACTCCCTGATGGCCGACGCCCGCGTGGGCGACGCCTTCAGTGGCGTGTCCCGCCCCCCCGTCGATGACCCCGACGCCCCCATCGCCACCGGCCGCTGGGCCGAAAACGCCGCCCCGGTCGAACTTGCCGGCGGCCCCGCCGAACCGGCGCTCGCCGCCGCCGCGGCGCCGGAACCCATCCGGCTGTCACGCGCCGCGCCGTCGCCCCAGGCCGCCCGGCTGGCTCTGCTGGATCCGGGCCCGGAGCCAGCGGCCCGGGCGCCGTTGTCCGTGCCGCTCGCCCGACTCGCCCTGTCGACGCCGCCCGCCCCGACGCGGGATGCGCCGGAGCCGCGCATCAACCTGGCCATCAGCGAGCAGGGCCTCGCGCCGCCAGGCGCCGGCCTCGACCTGGGCTCGAGCGTGTTCAGCGATCCGGTCGTCACCCTGCGCCCCTCGCGCCAGACGGTCGACATCAAGCGGATATCCCTGCGCGTCGGTCCCAGCCGGGTCAGCAAGAAGGGGCGCTGGTTCGTCTTCGCCGCGGCCTCCGGAAAGGCCTTCGGGCTGAACCTGCTGCGCGACCCGCTGCGCGGCTGGAAGCCGGCCGACTGGTCGGTTGAACAGCTGGCGGAATTCGGCAAGGCGCAGCTGGGCATCGGCTGGCGCAAGGACTCCCGGCAGCTGGCGGCCAGTGTCGCCCGTCGCGAAATCAGCGCCTACGGCGTTTCCCGCGAAGACACGGTGTTCGGCATCAGCTTCACGGTCAGCGGCAAGCCGGCGCCCAAGATCCGCCACGAACAGAATCTGGGCCGCGTGAACTGATCGACCCGAGGCGGCAATCGCCGCCGCCGCGCCGATTCCGTTTGAAGGGCGATCGCCGGCGGCGCTAACACCGTGATGTGCCAGATCATGAGCCCATCCCGGCGGCGTCCGATGCGCCGCTCCCGCCGCCCGTCCAGGCCGTGCCGCGCATCGCCTATCTTGCCGTCGCCAGCGCCCTGTTCATGGAGTTCATCGACTCCACCGCCCTGTCGACGGCCCTGCCGACCCTAGCCCGCGCCTTCAACGCCGACCCGGTCCACCTCAAGCTCGCCCTGACCTCCTACATTCTGGCCCTGGCGGTGTTCGTGCCGATCAGCGGCTGGGCGGCCGAGCGCTTCCAGCCCCGGCGCGTCTTTCTGGCGGCGATGATCGTATTCCTGGTCGGCTCGGCCCTGTGCGGCTTCTCGACCAGCCTCGGCGAACTGGTCGCGGCGCGGATCATCCAGGGCGCCGGCGGGGCGTTGATGACGCCGGTGGCGCGGCTGATCGTCGTCGGCTCGGCCCCGCGCCACGACCTGATCCGGGCCATGGGCTGGTTCACCATGCCGGCCCTGGCCGGACCGCTGATCGGCCCGCCGCTGGCCGGGTTCGTGCTGACGGTCGCCGACTGGCCGTGGATCTTCTTCATCAACATCCCCATCGGCCTCTTGGGCATGATCGCGGTGCTGCGCTTCGTGCCGCGCCTGCCGAGCCTCGACCCCGGCCGGTTCGACTGGAGCGGCTTCTTCCTGTCGGCCGCGGCGATCACCGGCGTCGTCGTCGTGGCCGAGACCGGCGGCCTCAGCCTCATCCCCTGGTGGGCCCAGATCGGCCTGATCGCCGCCTCGCTCGCCGCCGGCTGGAGCTATCTGCGGCTGGCGAAGACCAAGGCCCGGCCGATCCTCAACCTCGGCCTGCTGCGCTACCCGACCTTCCGCGCCAGCCTGCTCGGCGGCACGCTGATGCGGCTGGGCGTCGGCGCGGGTCCGTTCCTGATGCCGCTGCTGCTGCAGGTGGCGCTCGGCTGGACGCCGCTGCAGGCGGGGTCCGTGACCCTCGCCGGCGGCCTCGGCGTGTTCCTCGCCCGGCCCTTCGCGGCGCCGATGCTGCGCCGCTGGGGCTTCCGCGCCAGCCTGCTGACCCTGGTCTCGCTGACGGCCATCCTGACCGCCCTGCCCGGCTTCTTTCGCGAGGCCACGCCCGTCTGGCTGATCATGATGGCGCTGGGCCTGTCAGGCTTCATGCGATCAAGCCAGTTCATCGCCACCAACAGCATCGCCTTTGCCGACGTGCCCCAGACCGAGATCGCCCAGGCCTCGACCCTGTCGGTCGTGGCCCAGCAGATCGGCCTGGCCCTGGGGGTGAGCTTCGGCGGCATGATGCTGCATCTGGCGCGCGGGTCCGGCGGCGTGCTGACGCCCGACCGCTTCACCCTGCCCTATCTGGCGATCGGCGCGACGACCCTGCTGTCGGCGCTGGTCTACTACCGTCTC
>CANJYY010000115.1 GCA_947479185.1 Caulobacteraceae bacterium | reverse complement strand
GCCTGATACGTTCGACGACGATGAGGCCCCTGCCGTCTCGCGCGGCGGCGCCTTTCTCACGACGCTTGTTGCGTTCTTCTTCGTCGAAATGGGCGACAAGACCCAGGTGGCCACCATCGCCCTCGCCGCGCGGTTCCATTCGATCCTGCTGGTCGCGGCCGGCACGACGGTCGGCATGATGCTGGCCAACGGCCCGGCCGTCTGGATCGGCGAGACGGCGGCGACTCGCCTGCCGCTGAAATACATCCGCTGGACCGCCGCCGCGGCCTTCGCGGCGATCGGCGTCTGGATTCTCGTGGCCGGCTGATCCCCGCCGGAGTCTTGATGCGGATCAAGGCTCCGGTCCCGGTCCTGGCGCAGGAAGAGAGTCAACGAGGCTCTTCATGCGCAAGGCCCTGATCGCAGGCGGCGTCTATTTCACGCTGGTCTTTTCGCTCGGCGTCATTCTCGATGTCCTGAGGGTGACGAGCGTCGCGCCCAGGCTCGGAATGGCCGGCGCCATGGCGGTGGAGCTGCCGATCATGCTGGCGGTGTCGTGGCTCGTCTGCGGCGGCGTGATCAAGCGGCTCGGGATCGGCGCGGAACGGGGCGAGCGGGGCCTGATGAGCGCCACGGCCCTGGTGCTGATCGTGGCCGCCGAACTGGCGCTCGCGCGTGTCCTGGCCGGCCAGACGTTCGGCGAGGTGCTGGCGTCCTATCGCAACCTGCCGGCCCTCATGGGTCTGGCGACCCAGGTTGCGTTCGTCCTGTTTCCGCTGTTCCGTCTGCGGCAACAGAGATTCGTGACCTGAAGGACCGACCCGTGACGGACGACGCCGCCAAGCCCGCCTATGTAATCCTGATCCGCGACCGGATGGTCGACGCGGAGAAATTCGCGACCTACGGCCAGAAGGCCCGCGCCGCGCGGGAGGGCCACGCCGTCACGCCGCTGGCCTTCTACGGCCGGCACGAGGTGCTGGAAGGCGCCCCGGCCGAAGGGGCTGTGATCCTGACCTTCCCCAGCTTCGCCGAGGCCCAGGCCTGGTACCGCAGCCCTGCCTATCAGGAAGCCCTCCCGCACCGCCTGGCCGGGGCCGAGTACCGGGTCCTGATCGTCGAGGGCGTCTAGGCCAGCGCGGCGCGATAGGCGTCGCGGGCGGCCTTGAACCGTTCGAACGGAAAGCGGATCGGCACGCCCTCGAGCGCGGCGGCCAGCATCTCCAGATGCGCCTCCCAGCCGGCGGCGCCGCGACCGGCGTCCTCGTTGGCGGGCGTCGTCAGCTTCAGGGTCAGGCCGCAGGCCTCCGGCCCTTCGATGTCGAGCGACCAGCGGACCGGCCGCAGGGGCTCGCCCGGGGCGCTCCAGCTGTATTCGAGCAGGGCGCCGGGCAGGACGTCCGAGACAAGGCTGTCGATCACCGTGCCGGAGTCGACGAAGTCGAGGCGCGCCCGTCCGCCGGGGCGCAGTTCGATCTCCCCGGGGGCCAGCCACTGCGCCAGCAGGGACGGCTCGGTCAGAAAGCGCCACAGGGTCGCGGCTGAATGATCAAGGTGACGCGTCATGGTCACCGCTACCGTATCGGCGGCTTTCTGGATGAGGCCCAGCCGGGGCAGGCAGTCGGTATCGGTCATGGCGAGCTCCCGAGGTCAGGAGGCCAGCCTAGCGTCGCGCTCGCCGCGCTCCGTGATCTGGGTCAAGCCGCGTCGGCAGGGGCCGGTGAGGCCTTCCTGGGCCCGAACAGCAGGCGGGCCAGGATCAGCACGGGCGGGAACAGCACCCAGCACATCGCCGACAGGCCCGGCTCGCCGATCAGGCTGAGCCAAAGCCCGATGCCGAACACGATGCCCGGAGACGCGGCCCGCGACAGCCGATAAGCGACCTCGCGTCCCGTGGTTCCGCCGACAAGGCGTCCCTTGCCGCGGTAGAGCGTCAGCACCAGCAGGCACTGGGCTACGGACGCCGCGATCAGCACGACCGAGTAGATCCGCCACGCCTCTCCTCGCGTTCCGTATTCCCCGAGGATCGCCGAGGCGAACGGCATCAGGGCGATGGTGAACAGGAACAACAGGTTCAGACAGGTCACCGTCCAGTCGAACACCTTCATCGGCCGGAACATCGCCATGTGGCCAACCCAGAAGATGCTGACCACGCCGAAGCTGGCGAAGAAGGCGATGAAGTGCGGTATCATTCCGCCCAAGGCGGCGATCAAGCCGTCGGCGCTGTGCAGCTGCGGCGGCCGCAGCTCCAGCACCAGCAGCGTCAGGACGATCGCGAACCGCGTCCGAAAAGAACACCAGCCGGTGCAGCAGATGGCCGTCGTCCCGGTCGTCGTTCGCGCTCGCCAACTCCGTCCCACCTGAAGCCCGGCCGCCATTGACCGGGCTTACGGAAGAATCGTCAACTGCCTGCGCGGACCATCACCACCCCGCCGAGGGTCTCAGGCGGCGGTGACCCGCGCCACGGCCGGGCTGGCGGCGTTCAGCGCCGTCAGCCGGCCGATGGCGGCATGGGCTTCGGCCATCAGGCGATTGACGATCTCGGCCGCCGGCAGGACATCGTGCACGCCGCCGGCGCTCTGGCCCATGGCGAAGCAGGACTTGTCGGCGTCGAGGCCCTCGATCTGGCCGCCGATGCCGCCCATGGCGTTGTTCTTTATGCTGATGCCGGCCTGCATCGGGAACGCCTGGATGTCGCCGGGGCGGCTTTCCCAGTCGGCGACATAGGGGTTCTTCTGCACGCGCATCGGCTTGCCGCTGTAGCAGCGGGTGCGGACGGTATCCTCGTCCGAAGCGTTGAGGATGGTCTCGCGATACAGGTCGCCCGCGTGGGCTTCCTGGCTGGCGATGAAGCGGGTGCCCATCCACACGCCCTGGGCGCCGAGCGCCAGGCAGGCGGCCAGACCGCGACCGTCATACAGGCCGCCGGCCCCCACGACGGGGATCTTCACCGCCTCGACGGCCTGGGCCAGCAGCGGCAGGGTGCCGACCAGACCCGTGTGACCGCCGCCTTCGCCGCCCTGGCAGATGACGGCGTCGCAGCCGGCCTGCTCGGCCTTCACCGCGTGCTTCACCGCGCCGCAGACGACCATGACCTTCAGGCCGGCCTTCTTCAGCCTTTCCATGATCGGCATGGGCACGCCCAGGCCGGCGATGAACGAGCTGGCGCCTTCCTCGATGATGATCTCGACGGCGGCGGTCAGACTCTCGGGCGATGCGGCCAGCAGGTCGACGCCGAATGGTTTGTCGGTCAGCGACTTCACCTTGCGCATCTGCTCGCGGATGAACTCAGGCGTGGTGCCGGCCATGCCGAGCACGCCGTAGCCGCCGGCGTTGCTGACCGCGGCGGCCAGCTCGGCGTAGGAAACGCCGCCCATGCCGGCCAGCATGATCGGATGCTCGACGCCGAGCAGGTCGCAGAGGGGGGTGCGGAGGGACATCTGTCTGTGCTTTCTCAGAAGATCGCGTAGCCGCCGTCGATCAGGAAGGTATCGCCGGTGTGGAAACGGGAGGCGTCGGACGCCAGGTAGACGGCCATGCCGCCGAAGTCCTCGGGCGTGCCCCAACGGCGCATCGGCACGCGGCTGATGACGTTGGTGGTGAACTTGTCGTTGCCCTGGGCGCCGGCGGTCATGTCGGTGGCGATCCAGCCGGGCAGGATGGAGTTGGCGCGCACGCCGTAGCGGGCATGCTCGACGGCGATCGACTTCATCAGCGAGACCACCGCGCCCTTGGTCGCGGCATAGGCCTCGTTGCGGGCCGCGCCCTCGATGGCGGCCAGCGAGGCGACGCCGATCAGCGAGCCGCCGGTATCACCCGTCTTCGCACGCTCGACCATGTGCTTGGCCGCCTCGCGCAGCGTCCAGAACACGCCGTCGAGGTTCAGGGCCATGTTGTAGTTCCACACGTCGGTGGACATTTCGGAGAAGGAGGCCGCGCCCCGGCCGCGCCCGGCGTTGGCGATCACCGTGTCGACCCGGCCCATGGCCGCGACGGCTTCCTGCATGCCCGCGACCACCTGGGCCTCGTCCGAGCAGTCGACGATCTGGGCCTTAACCCGCACGCCGTAGCTGGTCAGCTTGCCTTCGGCGGCGAGGGTCTTGTCGGGGTTTGAGCCCCAGATGACGATGTCGGCGCCGGCCTGGGCCATCGCCTCGGCCATGCCAAGGCCGATGCCGCCGTTGCCGCCGGTGACCAGCGCGACCTTGCCGGTCAGATCAAAGGGCTTGTAGGCCATGGTGCGTCACTCCCCGTGAACATCTGTTTGAGGGTGACAAAAGGCGGGTGACGCGGCGGCGGTCAAGCGCCGAAACGGTCAAAGGCCTCCTCGACCACCTGCCGGGTGACGTCCCACTCGATCAGGTCGAGCGCCGCCTCTCGCGAAAAGAACCGGGCGTCGGCCGCGTCGTCGCCGGCGACCGGCTCGCCGGCCAGCCAGCGGGCGGCGTAGTCGACCATCACATAGTGGCGGGTCACCTCGCCGGTCTCGCGCGAGGTCATGATCCCGTCCACGGCGTCGATCAGGCCCAGCAGTTCGGCCGTCACGCCGGTCTCCTCGGTCAGTTCGCGCAGGGCCGCGTCGGCGGAGCTCTCGCCCCACTCGATGCGGCCGCCGGGCAGGCTCCACTGGCCCAGCCGGGGCGCGGTGCCGCGTTTGATCAGCAGGATCTCCGCCCCGCGGAAGCAGACGACGCCGGCCGTGGGCCGGGGGTGCTGGCCGCTCACAGGAACTCGGCCTTCAGATCCACGGTCGAGGCCACGCCGACCTGCTGCAGGTGGGCCGCCAGCCAGGCGTCGGCGGCCTTGCGGCCGCGCTTGCGCAGGTCGGTCAGGAAGGCCCATTCGGTGCTGAACTTGGAGGCCATGGACAGGTCGCCCAGATAGCCGTCGGCGGTGATCGCGTGCACAAACATGTGCCGGTAATGGCTCCGGGCGCTCTCCTTGAGCAAGCCCTCGTCGAGCAACTTCCGCACGAAGGCGATGGCCCGCAGCTCGGCCGACAGGCTGGCGTTGAAGGTGATCTCGTTGAGCCGGTCCATGATTTCCGCCGGGCTCCTGGGCACCTCCTTGCGCTCGAACGGATTGAGGCTGACCACCAGAACATCGTCGGGCGTGTCGGCGTAGAGCAGCGGCCAAAGCGCGGGATTGGCCAGGTAACCGCCGTCCCAGTAGGGCTCGCCGTCGATCTCCACCGCATGGAACAGGGTCGGCAGGCAGGCCGAGGCCAGCAGATGGTCGACGGTCAGTTCTTCGTTGCGGAAGATCCTCGCCTTGCCCGTTCGCACGCCGGTGGCGGACACGTAGAGCTGGAGGGCCGTCGGTGCGCGGATGGCGTCGAAGTCGATGATCTTCTCAAGCACATCGCGCAGCGGGTTCAGGTTGAACGGATTGAACTCGTAGGGGCTGAGCGTCGTGCCGAGGCTGCCGGCCCAGCGCCAGGCCGGGCTGTCCTTCAGCCAGTCGGGACGCAGCATCGAGGTCCAGACGCTTGAGTCGCCGAACACGGTGCCGTTGCGGCTGTCGGCGTTGCTTGAGGCCCGCCACAGCGCGGCCAGGCTGGCCTTGGCCCCCTCGCGACCGTTGGCGGCGAGGCCGGTGGCCAGGGCGGCGGCGTTCATCGCCCCGGCGGAGGCGGCGGTGACGGCGGCGATCTCGAGGGACTCTTCCTCGAGCAGCCGCTCGATCACGCCCCACTCGAAGGCCCCATGCGATCCGCCGCCCTGCAGCGCCAGGCTGATCGGCCTGGGCGCGCGGTTGGCGGGGGGCTTCACGCGGCTGTCCAGCCGCCGTCGACGGAGAGGATGGCGCCGTTCACTGACGCGCCGGCGTCGGCGCACAGGTACAGCAGCATCCCGGCCAGCTGCTCGACGGTGACGAACGACTTGGTCGGCTGGGCGGCGAGGATCACATCGCGCATGACGGCCTCCTCGCTGATGCCGCGCGTCTTGGCCTGGTCGGCGATCTGGGCCTCGACCAGCGGCGTCTTCACATAGCCCGGGCAGATGGCGTTGACGGTCACGCCGCTGGTGGCCAGCTCGAGGGCGGCGGTCTTGGTGAAGCCGGCGACGCCGTGCTTGGCGGCCACGTAGGCGCTCTTGAACGGCGAGGCGACCAGGGCGTGGGCCGAGGCGATGTTGACGATCCGCCCGCGCTTGGCGGCCTTCATCGCCGGGATCGCCGCGCGGGTGGCGTGGAACACCGACGACAGGTTGATGGCGAGGATCCTGTCCCACCAGTCGATCGGGAAGTCCTCGATCGGCGAGACGTGCTGCACGCCGGCGTTGTTGATCAGGATATCGAGCCGGCCGAAGGCGGCCACGGTCGAGGCGACCATGTCGGCGATCTGGTCCGGCTTTGTCATGTCGGCGGCGTGGTAGCGCACCTCGACGCCGTGGCGCGTCGCCAGATCGGCGCGCGTGGCCTCGATGGCGGCTGGATCGCCCAGCCCGTTGATCACCAGGTTCACACCGGCCGCGCCCAGCGCGTCGGCCAGTCCATGGCCGATCCCGCTCGTCGAGCCCGTGACGATGGCGACCTGTCCCCGCAGTCCGGAGGTCATGTGCGAAGTTCCCGCCGTGTTATTGTTGCGGTGCAGCATAGTGCTTCGCGCCTGCGAGGGCGAGCGGCAATTCAGCCGGACTTGCGCAGGAAGACCCAGTCGGTCTCTGTCGAGAGGTCGGGCTTGTACGCATAGCCCTCGCGGTCGAAGTCCTTCAGCCCCTCGACCCGGTCGATGCGCCCGTCGATGGCGTAGCGGGCCATCATGCCGCGCGCCTTCTTGGCCATGAAGCTGATCTGTTTGGTGACGTCGCCCCGGTCCTCGAAGAACCGGCAGGTGATCACCGGCAGGGTCAGGGCCTTGAGGTCGACCGCGCCGAAATATTCCTGGCTGGCCAGGTTCACGAGGCGGCGGTCCTTGTGACCCTCGGCGGCCTCGTTGAGCGTGCGTGCGATGCGGTCGCCCCAGAACTGGTAGAGGCTCTTGCCGCGCTTCGTTTTCAGCTGGACGCCCATCTCCAGCCGGTAGGGCTGGATGGCGTCGGCCGGCCGCAACACGCCGTACAGGCCCGACAGGATGCGCAGGTGGTCCTGCGCCCAGGCAAATCCCTTCGCATCGAGCGAGCGGGCGTTCAGGCCGGCGTAGACGTCGCCGTTGAAGGCCACCGCCGCCTGCAGGCCTTCCTCGACCGACGGGTCGAAGGCCTGAAACCGCGCGTGGTTCAGATCGGCCAGCTTCTCGGAGATGTCCATCAGCTGGCGCAGGTCGCGCGGCCGCAGCTGGCGGGTCACCGTGTCGAGCTCGGCGATGTCGTCCTTCAGCGCAGGCGTGGTCAGCGGCAGGACCCGCTCCGGGGCCTCGAAATTCATGGCCTTGGCGGGCGAGATGACCATCAGCATGCCGGCGGAGATAGAGCGGGCGGGCGGGGAAGGCCAGCCCCCTTCGACGCCTTCGCGGACATGGACTTTCCAACTTGGAAAGTTACGGCTTGACGATATGGAAAGTGACGAATAACTTTCCATTATGGAAACTCAAGAGACGCCGATGG
>CANJYY010000114.1 GCA_947479185.1 Caulobacteraceae bacterium | reverse complement strand
TCCGTCCGTGGTCTCAGCCGATCCCTGCCCGGCGGGCGGGTGTTGTTCTCCGGCCTGGACCTCGACATCGCCCGGGGGGAACTGGTGGCGATCATGGGCGAGTCGGGGGTCGGCAAGTCCACGCTGCTGAACGTGGTCGCCGGGCTGGACAAGGCCGACGCCGGAACCGTCAGCATTGACGGCGCGGTGCTGTCGGCCCTCGACGACGACGGCGCCACCCTGCTGCGCCGTGACCGCATCGGCTTCGTCTTCCAGGCCTTTCACGTCCTTCCTCATCTGACCCTGGCCCGCAACGTGGCCCTGCCGCTGGTGCTGGGCCATGGCGATCCGGCCGAGGCCACCCTGCGGGCCGAGGCCATGCTGGCCGATGTCGGCCTGCCTGGCAGGGGCGGCGACTATCCGCGCCAGCTGTCCGGGGGCGAGCTCCAGCGGGTGGCCATCGCCCGCGCCCTGATTCACCGCCCGGCCCTGATCCTGGCGGATGAGCCGACCGGCAACCTCGACCCGGAAACCGCCGACCGGATCCTGGGCCTGCTGACCGCCCAGGTGCGGCAGGCTGGCGCCGCGGCCCTCATCGTCACCCATTCGGAAAAGGCGGCGGCCGCCGCCGACCGGGCGCTGCGCCTGACCCATGACGGGCTGGTCCCTATAGATCCGCCGACAGGTGCGGCTGCATGAGCGCCGGGCGTTCGGGCAGGGTCAGTCTGACGGCCATGATCTGGCTGATCCTGGGCGAGTGGCGCGCCCAGCCTGTGCGGGTGGCGACGGCCGCCATCGCCATCGCTGTGGGCGTGGCGCTCGGATTCGGCGTCCATCTGATCAACGCCTCCGCCCTGACGGAGTTTTCGCGGGCCATCGCGGCGGTCAATGGCGACGCTGATCTGCAGGTGGCCTCGGTATCCCCGGCCGGCTTCGACGAAGCCCTGTACCCCCGACTGGCCCGCCTCGCCGGGGTGGCGCGGGCCAGTCCGGTGGTGCAGCTGACCGCCGCCATCCCGGGTGACCGGCAGGGCCTGACCTTGATTGGTCTGGACGTCTTCCGCGCCGCCGCCGTTACGCCCGGCCTGCTGGGCCGGCCGGATCCCGCGCCGCAGGGCGGCTCGGGCGGCGGCAGCGGTCTTGGCGACGCCGGGGCGGTCTTCGACGAGATGGCGGTCTTCCTGTCGCCGACCCTGCGCCAGGCCGTCGAGGCCGGGCCGGGCGGGCGCGAGGCCGGGGCGCGGGGCGCGGTGCTGTCGCTGTCGGCGGCCGGGCGCACCGTGCCGGTCACCGTGGCCGGGACCCTGCCCGGCGTGGCTGAAGGTCGGCGGATCGCGGTCATGGACATCGCCGCCGTCCAGTGGCGCTTTGGTCAGCTGGGCCGGCTGCAACGGGTGGACCTGAAGCTTGCCGCGGGCGCTGATCGCGATGCGGTCGAGGCCGCCATCGCCAGGATCCTGCCGCCCGAGGCCGAACTGGTGACCCGCGAGAGCCAGTCGCGGCGAAGCGACAGCCTGTCCCGGGCCTATCGGGTCAACCTGAACATGCTGGCCCTGATGGCGCTGCTGACCGGCGGCTTCCTGGTGTTTTCGGCCCAGTCCCTGTCGGTCGCGCGGCGTCGCTCGCAATTCGCCCTGCTGCGGGTGCTGGGAACCCGCCGTCGCGCGCTGCTGATTCAGGTCCTGATCGAAGGCGCCGTGGTCGGCGCCCTGGGGTCCATGATGGGTCTGGGACTGGGGGTGCTGCTGGCTGACACCGCCCTGCGGCTGCTGGGCGGCGATCTTGGCGGCGGCTATTTCAGCGGCGGACAGCCTGTTCTGGTCTTCGCGCCGGCGGCGGCGGTGGTGTTCTTTGGACTGGGCCTGCTCTGCGCCATCGGCGGCAGCCTGTTGCCGGCGCGGGAAGCGTCACGGGCCCAGCCGGCCGTGGCCCTGAAGAACGCCGGCGACGCGGTCGATCCCTCGACCCGGCCGGCCATCGGCCCGGCCCTGGCGCTGCTGCTGGCCGGCGGGGCCTGCGCCCTTGGCCCGGCCATCGGCGGGCTGCCGATCCTGGGCTATGCCGCCATGGCGTTGCTGCTGGCCGCCGGGGTGACGGCCATGCCCTGGGTGGCGCGCGCGCTGCTGTCGCCGCTGCAGGGCGCCCGGTTTACCGCGCCCTCCACGGAACTGGCCGTGCGGCGGCTCTGGGGCGCGCCGTCGCAGGCGGCGGTGGCCCTGTGCGGCATCGTCGCCTCCACCAGCCTGATGATCGCCATGGCGGTGATGGTCTCCAGCTTCCGCGGCTCGGTGGACGACTGGCTGGGGCAGGTTCTGCCGGACGATCTCTACATGCGCCTTGCGGAGCCTACGGGCTCGGAGGGTCTCGACCCGGCAGGACAGGCCCGGTTGGCGGCCGCGCCCGGGGTGGCGGCCGTGACATTCACCCGGTCGCTGCAGCTGCGGCTCAGCCCCGAAACGCCACCCGTGGCCCTGGTGGCCCAGCCGATCCGTCGCGAGGACCCGGGGTCGCGCCTGCCGATGATCGGCGCGCCGCGCACCATCCCCGCCGGCGCCACGCCGGTCTGGCTGTCGGAGCCGGCCGCCTGGATCCACGGCAAGCGGGCCGGCGACTGGATGACGCTGCCCATCGCCGGTGGCCAGCGGGTGTTCGTCGCCGGGCTGTGGCGCGACTACGCCCGCCAGAACGGCGCGGTGGTGCTGACCAGCGAGGACTACAGCCGACTGACCGGGGATGCGCTGCGGGCCGAGGCGTCGATCGCGCTGGAGCCCGGCGCGGACATCGCCGCCGTCATCGACGGCCTGAAGGCCGCCCTGCCGCCGGATCTGGCGGCCCGGGCCCAGTTCGCCCGGCCCGGCCAAATCCGCGCCATCGCCCTTGGCCTGTTCGATCGCAGCTTCGCCATCACCTATGTGCTGGAGCTGGTGGCGATCCTGGTCGGCCTCGCGGGGGTGGCGGCGACTGTCTCGGCCCAGACTCTGGCCCGGACCAAGGAGTTCGGGATGCTGCGTCATATCGGCGTTCGACGCGGCCAGATCACCGCCATGCTGGCGCAGGAAGGCGCCCTGCTGGGCGCTGTCGGTGTAACCGCCGGCGTGGCGCTGGGGCTGGTGATGAGCCAGGTGCTGATTCACGTGATCAATCCCCAGTCCTTCCACTGGACCATGGAGACGCGGTTGCCCTGGGTCCTGTTCGCCGTGGTGACGGTCGCGCTGATCAGCGCCTCGGCCGGCGCCGCCCTGCTGGCCGGACGACGGGCGCTGTCGATGGACGCTGTCCGGGCCGTGCGGGAGGACTGGTGATGCGGAGGATCGTGCGAACGGCCGGGCTGCTGCTGGCGGCCGTCCTGCTCGCCGCGGCCGGCGGCGACAAGCGCGTGGCGCCGGTCTATGCGCCGGTCACTGCCGGGGCGCCTCTCGCCTTTCCCCGCGATCACGGCGCCCACCCGGCTTTCCGCACCGAGTGGTGGTATGTGACCGGCTGGGTGCAGACCGGGGACGGCAAGCCTGTGGGCTTCCAGGTCACCTTCTTCCGCACCCGACCCGATGTCGACCAGGCCAACCCCAGCGCCTTCGCCGCGCGCCAGGTGCTGTTCGCCCACGCGGCCCTGGCCGATCCGGCGGTTGGCCGGCTGCTGCACGATCAGCGGGTCGCCCGGGCAGGCTTTGGCCTTGCGGAAGCGTCGGAGACAGACGGGAGGGTGGTGATCGATGACTGGTCCCTCAGCCGGGGCGGCGACGACCGCTGGCGAACCCGGGCGGGCGGCGCGGACTTCGCTCTGGACCTGATCTTCGCGCCCACCCGGCCGCCTTTGTTGCAGGGGCAGGGGGGCTTCAGCCGCAAGGGCCCCGCGGCGGGCCAGGCCAGCTACTATTACAGCCTGCCGCAGATGGCGGTCAGCGGCACGGTCACCCGGGGCGGCAAGGCGCGGAAGGTCACCGGCCGGGCCTGGCTGGACCGCGAATGGTCCTCGACCCTGCTGGATCCCGCCGCCGTCGGCTGGGACTGGGCCGGGATCAATCTGCCCGACGGCGCGGCCCTGACCGCCTTCCAGGTCCGGGACGCTGCCGGAAAGCCGGTCTGGGCCGGCGGATCCTGGCGGCGGGCGGATGGCCGGCTGACCACGCTCGGCCCCGGCGATGTCGCCTTCCGGGCCCTGAGGCGCTGGCGATCACCCCGCACCAGGGCGCTCTATCCGGTGGAGCAGGCGATCACGGTGCGGCTGCCGGAAGGCGAGCGCACCCTGACCCTCAAGCCGCTGTTTGACGACCAGGAACTGGACAGCCGCGCCGGCGGCGGCCCGGTGTACTGGGAAGGCGCGGTGTCGGACGGCGCCGCCCGGGGCTACCTGGAGCTGACCGGCTACTTCGAGAAGCTGCGCCTTTGATCGGCCGCATGACGCGTGATCAGGGGCGGGCGGCCTCAACCCGCGCCATGGCGGACCGCTGACTGTGTGTCCGGGTTTCGCGCGAACATCCCTGCGAAGAGACGTGTTGCCCTGACTCGCTCGCGGTGAGGGCGGTCACCGGCCGAGACGTCTCCGTTGATGCAACAGGCGCCGGGTCAGGCAGTTGTCTGGGGCGCCAGATGGGCAACCGATCGAACTGACATCAAGGACCTTTTCGTGTCACCCCCGTTGGGGTCGGATCTCTCGATCATCCCGGAGGTCGCGGCAAACCTGGCTACGTTTGAAACTCTGGTGGTCGTCAATGTCCTCCAGTGTCCGCAACCGGGCGACGGGTCGCCCCTTCAAGTTGGACAGGGTGTCGGCGAGGGCATGAGCGGTCGACCAGCGGACTCCATCGAACGGATCCAGGCGCCGCGGCATCCGCCTGAGGCCGATCAGCCAGTAGCCGCCGTCGCGCGCCGGACCAACAACGGCGTCGGCGGCGCCCAGCGCCTGAAAGGCGGACGCGATGTCGGCAGGGGTAACGCCGGGGGTGTCCGATCCGATGACCACGACCGGGCCCGGCGGCAGCGCCGCGAGCAGCCGTCGAAGGCGCTGTCCCAGGTCACCGCCACCCTGAGGCAGGCTATCGGGGCGTCCGCGACCGTCCCGGTCGGGGGTCAGGGCCAGCCATGTGCGCCACCGGCGATCCCGGCCCAGCCGGCGGCGCAGGTCGGCGAGCATGAATCGCTGGAACCGCAGGGTTGCCAGTTCGCCGATTCCGGCCGCCAGCCGGCGCTTGCCAATGCCGAACGCCGGGGTCCGGGCGAAGATCACCAGATGGCGGCGATCAGCGTCCATAGAGGCGCGCGATCAACGGGGTGGGCGTCCCGAGTCTGAAGAGGGCCAGGCAGAGCAGGTTGAGGGCGCTGCGTCTGAGCCAGCCGCCCTGACGCCAGCGGCGCGCCGAGGTGGTCGCCGCGATGTCCAGCTGGGTCAGGCGAGACCGGCCGAGCCGCCACACCAGATCGACATCCTCCATCAGCGGCAGACGGCGGTAGCCGCCGACAGCGCGGTAGAGATCCCGATGGATCAGCAGCCCCTGATCGCCGTAGGGCAGGCTGAAAAGTGCGACACGCGCCGCGACCAGCCGCTCCAGCCGCCGCGCCTGAACGGACGGATGGTCCAGCCTGAACCGGAAGAAGGCTGCCGTCCGCGCGCCGTTCGGCGCCTGGATGTGGCGGTCGACCGTGTCTCGCCAGCCGGGCGCGGGCACGGTGTCGGCATGCAGAAACAGCCACCAGTCGGCGGTCGCGGCCTCCGCGCCGGTCGCCAGCTGGCCGCCGCGACCGGGCGGCGAGTCCAGAACGATGGCGCCGAGCGACCGGGCCAGCGCTGGGCCGCCGTCCGTCGATCCGCCGTCCACCACGATGACCTCGTCGCCCGGATCCAGGGCAGCCAGAACCGCCGGCAGATCGCCGGCCGCGTTCAGGGTCGGGATAATGATGGAAAGACGCGGCCTGCCGGTCATCGCCCGCTGCAACTGGCGCCGCCCAGGACGCAGAACCGCGCACAATGCGGATGATTGAGCTGCACGCTGCCCATGGCGTCGGCCAGGGTGGGCCCCAGTTCGAACTGGGGATCGTAGGGCGTCAGGGTGCAGGCCACGACCGCCGGCCGTGCGGCGCCCTTGCGCTTCACCACCATCCGGCTCGAGGCGCACATCATCGAGTCCGGGGCGACGCTCAGGATGCCCCAGCAGGCCTCGGTGATCTCTGGCGCATCACGGGTGACATCCATCTCGGGGAACAGAACCAGCCGCGACGGGTCGCTGACGTCGAGAGTGATGCCGAGCCCGTCCAGCAGCGCCACGTAGCCGGCGCGGGCCGTCTCCTCGGACTCGTCGCCAAGCCGCCGCCCAGCGATGGCCAGCGAGAATCCGTTTTCGGCCAGCCAGACCAGACCGGCGATCGCGGGCGCCCAGGTATCGGCGCCCCGTTCGGCTTCGTGAACCTCGCGGCTGTAGTGGTCCAGGCTGACGCGGAGCGTAAGCGCCGCGCCGAACCGCTCGCGCAAGGCGACCAGTTGCCGTTCAAAGCGCCGCATCGGGCGCATCGCGTTGGTCAGGACCAGGGTCTCCCGGCCGGACGCCAGGGCCGCCTCGAGCATGGCCATGATCTCGGCGTTCATGAACGGCTCGCCGCCGGTGAAGCCGATTTCGCGGGTCTTCAGGCCGGTCGTCTCGACCTCGGCGAGATAGTCTGCGACCTCAAGAGCCGACAGATAGACAAGGGCGTCGTTGCGCGGCGAGCTCTCGATGTAGCAGGACAGGCAGGCGATGTTGCACAGGGTGCCGGTGTTGAACCACAGGGTGTCCAGCCCGGTCAGCGCCACCGAGGCGCGGCGCGATCCATCGAGCGTGACCAGCGGGTCGCGGAACTTCAGCGGATCCATCCGCGGCGCCGACGGCGACACGAACGGCGACAACGGCGCCGGGCCGAGGCCGTCAGTCAGGCGCTCGTCTGTTCGCTGATCCAAGTTCGCCGCCCCGCCTGTCGTGTGTGTCGGAGCGTGACATGACCACCCCGAAGCCGCCAAGATATCGACGTAGGTGACGCGCGACCAGTTTCCAGCGCAGATAGGGCGTCGGCCGGCCTGGTCCGGCCTGGGGGACGACACGCATGCTCAAACGATATGGACCGCTCCTGCTGCTGGTGGCGGCGGTCATTGCGGTGTTTGCCAGCGGCGCGGGGCGCTATCTCAGCCTCGACGCCCTCAAGGCGAACGAGGCCGTGCTGCGGGGCTTTGTGTCCAGCAATCTGGCGCTGAGCCTGCTGGTGTTCATCGGGGTCTATGCGGCCGCTACGGCGGTCAGCATCCCCGGCGCCCTCTTCCTGACCCTGGCCGGCGGCTTCCTGTTCGGGACCTGGGTGGGCGGTTCGGCCACGGTGGTCGGCGCGACCATCGGCGCCATCCTGGTGTTCGCCATCGTCCGGACCTCGCTCGGCGCGTCCCTGCGCGAGCGGGCCGAGGCGTCCGGCGGACGGCTCAAGGCCGTCATGGACGGCGTCCGGGAGGGCGCGTTCGGCTATATCCTGACGCTGCGGCTGATCCCGCTGGCGCCCTTCTGGCTGGTCAATGTGGCCTCGGCGCTGGCCAATGCGCCACTGCCGGCCTACGCGCTCGCGACCGTGATCGGGATCATGCCGGCGACCTTCATCTA
>CANJYY010000113.1 GCA_947479185.1 Caulobacteraceae bacterium | reverse complement strand
GTGCTGGCCCGGGCGGTGCGCTGGACCCTGGAGGACCGGGTGCTGCTGAACGGGCGGAAGACCGTGGTGTTCACGGACTAGCCCCCCGTCAATCCTCTCCGCGAAGCGGGGAGGGGGACCACGCGGAGCGTGGTGGAGGGGCAGCGCCGTCGCTGTCGGAAAGACCGGAATTCGGGATGGGGCCGCTCGCGTCGACGCCGCCCCCCACCGCCCTCCGGGCGGTCCCCCTCCCCAGCAAGCTGGGGAGGAATGCCGTCAGCCCATCGCGCTCGCCGCCGGCAGGACGCCGATCAGCTGGATGCGGAAGATCAGCACGCTGTTGGGCGGGATCGGGCCCGCACCCTGTTCGCCGTAGCCCTGCGACGGCGGGATGTAGAGGAGCCATTCGTCGCCGGGCTTCATCTTCTGCAGGGCCTCGATCCAGGCCGGGATCAGGCCGCCCAGCCGCATCACCGCCGGGGCGCCGCGGGCGAACGAGCTGTCGAAGATCTCGCCGGAGATCAGCTTGCCCTCGTAGTGGACCTTCACCTCGTCCTCGCGGCGGGGCGAGACGCCGTCGGACGGGCCGGAGGCGACCACCTTGTAGAGCACGCCGGACGGCAGCTTCTGCACGCCCGGCTCCTTGGCCGTGGTCTCGAGGAAGGTCGCCGCCGTGGCCGCGTTGGCCTGGATCAGCGACAAGTCGCCTTCTTTCTTGGCGCAGCCGGCCAGGGCCAGGCTGGCGACGGCGGCGGCGATCAGGGTGCGCTTGAGCATTGTCTGTCTCCTAGACGAAGCGGGGCGGGTAACCGCTCTCGCGCAGGGCGTCCATGATTTCGTGGGTGTGCTGGGCGTCGCGGGTCTCGATCATGATGTCGAACTCCGCGCCCTTGGCCGGCACGTCGAGGGCGAGGCGGTTGTGGGCCACCTCGATGATATTGCCGCCCATCTCGCCGATCACCCGGCTGACGGTGGCCAGCAGGCCGGGACGGTCGTCGCCGATGATGCGCAGGCTGCACAGGCGCTGGGCCCTCACCAGCTCGCGGGTCAGCACCGAGGCCAGCAGGCGGGTGTCGATGTTGCCGCCGCAGAGGATCAGGCCGCACTTCTTGCCGCGGAACCGCTCGGGATAGGCCAGCAGGGCTGCCAGCGAGGCCGCGCCGGCGCCCTCGGCGATGGTCTTCTCGACGTTGCAGTACAGCGCCACGGCCCGCTCGATGTAGGGCTCTTCCAGCAGCAGCACGTCGTCGATCAGCGGCCGGGCGACGGCGTAGGTCTTGGTCCCGACTTCCTTGACCGCGATGCCTTCGGCGATGGTCTGGCCGCCGGCCTCGGCGTTCAGGCCGCGCATGCGGGCGGTGAAGCTGGGGAACAGCGCCGGCTCGCAGCCGATGATGCGGATGTTGGGATTGATCGCCTTGGCCGCCGTGGCCACGCCGCTGATCAGGCCGCCGCCGCCGATCGGCACGGGCAGGATCTCGAGGTCGGGCACATCTTCCAGCATTTCCAGCGCGATCGTGCCCTGGCCGGCCATCACGTCGTAGTCGTCGAACGGATGGACGAAGGTCAGGCCGCGCTCTTCGCGCAGCAGCTGGGCGTGGGCGGCCGCCTCGTCATAGGTGTCGCCGAAGATGACCACGTTGGCGCCGTGCTGGCGGGTGTGTTCGACCTTCACGAACGGCGTGCCCTTGGGCATGACGATGGTCACCGGCACGCCGAGGCGGGCGCCGTGATAGGCCAGGCCCTGGGCGTGGTTGCCGGCGCTGGCCGCGATCACGCCGCGCGACCGTTCCTCGTCGCTCAGCAGCAGCAGTTTGTTCAGCGCGCCTCGTTCCTTGTAGGCGGCGGTGAACTGCAGGTTCTCGAACTTGACCCACACCTGGGCGCCGGTGATTTCCGACAGGGTTCGGGAATAGCGGCACGGCGTGCGCTCTACGTGGCCTTCCAGCCGGGCGGCGGCGGCCTTGATGTCGTCGAGGGTGATGGTCATGGGGTCTGCTAGCGGGCGGGGGCGTCAGCCTTCACCGCAAACCCCGCATGAGGTCAAGCCGCCGCATGGCCTTTCCGGGCAGTTCGGACATCCGGCCCAGTGGCAGCGACTCGGCCGCCTTGCGCAGGGCGTAGGCCGTCTCACGCATCAGCGCCGAGGCCGACGGGGCGCCGATGAAGCCGTGGGTGACGCCGACCCGCACGTTCGAGAGCTCGCGCTTGAAGCGGTAGTCCCCGGCCCCGAGATCGACGCGGCTGTAGGGCGCGTGGTCCATCCAGCGCAGCATGTCCTGGAACAGCAGCATGCCGGGTGAATAGCGCTCGACCTGCGGATCATGGCTGATGATCCAGCTGTGGATGTTGCGCCCGCCGCGCAGGTTCAGCTGCGCCGCCGCCAGCTGTTCGCCGATGTGCAGGGTGAACAGCGCGCCGCCGAAGTCCGGGTCGCGGCTGGCGAACAGGTTGCGCGCCAGGGCCAGCGGCCAGCCGGCGGCGAACAGGTCGGTCTGGCCGGTCGCGCGCCACTGGGCCTGCTTCCAGGCGATCAGCTGGTCGAAGTCGGCTTTCGAGCGGGAAAAGGCGGTGAAGGTCACCGGTCCCAGCTCACGCTCGACCTTGCGGCGCTTCCTGTCGGTGTCCTTGAGCACCGAGACGCCGGCGGCCTTCCGCTCTGCCTCATAGGCGGCGTAGCCGTCGCCGACGTCGATGACGAAGGAGTCCTCGCGGCCGCGCGCCATCGGCGCGAACAGGGCCTGGTCCTCCAGCATGTGGCAGAAGTCGAGGCGACCGACGCCGAGAGCCTCGGCGATCCGGCGGGGTTCGACCTTCAGTCCGGGTTCCGCCACCAGGCCCTGGTAGTCGCACATCGGCGCGCCCGCCGGCATGGCGGTGAAGGCGCCGACGCGGGCGGCCATGAAGCCCTTCGGATCCGTCAGGCCGCCCAGGACGGCGACCCGAAGGCCGCGGTCGGACCCGGCGTCCTGTCCCTGCGCCCGCGCCACGGCCCGGGGCCAGTGCGGCGAGAGGAAGGGACTGTCCAGGGCGGGGTCGGCCGCCTGCAGGGCCGCCCACCGTTCGACGGCGTAGGCGGTCAGCTCCCAGGGTCTGACGACATCGATCTTCACGCGTAACGCTCCCCTGGCTTTGTGGCCGCGGAGCAAGCTAGCGGCCAACCCTTGAGGGAGCGTTTAGGCCGGGGGGCGACTTCGCGCTGGCGAGAGCGGCCGAAGCGAGGCTAAGAGTCCAGCTTGATCCTATCGGGGGTTCCCAACATGCGTCGCGCTACTGCCGCCTTCACCCTGGCCCTGGCCGTGTCTTCCGGCGGGGTCGCCGAGGCCAAGACGGTGGTCGTGACCGCCGCCCGCCTGCTCGATGTGGCGACCGGAAAATACGTCGAGCAGCCGATGGTGGTGATCACCGACGGCCGCATCACCGCCGTGGGAACCCAGGCGACGATGACCGTTCCCGCCGACGCCGAAAAGGTCGACCTCCCCGGTCTCACGCTGCTGCCCGGCCTGATCGACATGCATGTGCATCTCGACTCCTCGCCGAAGTACGGCGGCTACACGGGCCTGGCCTTCACCGACAGCTTCTGGGCCGTGGTCGCCGTGCCCAACGCGGCGGCGACCCTGAACGCCGGCTTCACCTCGGTGCGCAACGTCGGCGCCGACCGCTACAACGACGTGGCCCTGATGCAGGCGATCGACCAGGGGATCATTCCCGGACCGCGCATCACCCCGGCCGGCTACGCCCTGGGCGCCACGGGCGGCCATTGCGACACGACCTATTTCCCCCCGTCGGTGAACATGACCTCGCCGGGCGTGTTCAACGGCCCGGACGAGGCCCGCCGGATGGTCCGGACGATGAAGAAGTACGGCGCGAAGGTGATCAAGATCTGCGCCACGGGCGGCGTCTTCTCCAATGACGCGGTCGGCGTCCAGCAACTGTCCGTCGAGGAGATCCGGGCGATCGTCGAGGAGGCGCACATGGACGGCATGAAGGTCGCCGCCCACGCTCACGGCCCCGAAGGCATCCGCGCGGCGATCCTCGGCGGGGTCGACACTATCGAACACGCCAGCCTCGTCGACGACGAGGGCGTCAAGCTGGCGCTCAAGTACGGCGCCGCCTTCGGCATGGACATCTACAACACCGACTACACCCAGGCCGAGGGCCGGGCGAACGGGGTGCGCGAGAGCGAGATTAAGAAGGACCACGACATCGGCGAGGCCCAGCGGCAGAACTTCTGCAAGGCGGTGAAGGCCGGGGTGAAACAGGTCTACTCCACCGACGCAGGCATCTATCCGCACGGCTGGAACGCCAAACAGTTCGCCGTGATGGTCCGCTACTGCGCCACGCCGCTGCAGGCCATCCAGGCCGCGACGATCAACGCCGCCGCGGCCCTCGACCAGCCCGGCGACGTCGGACAGGTGGCCGTCGGTCGCTGGGGCGACCTGATCGCCGTCCAGGGCGATCCGCTGGCCGATGTGAGCGTGCTCGAGCACGTGGCGTTCGTAATGAAGGGCGGCGTGGTGGTGCGCGGGCGGTAGTGTGCGTGGTTCGAGACGCTCGCTTGAGGCTCGCTCCTCACCATGACGAATATTATTGCAGTCCACCTCTGCACGTCATCCTGAGGAGCGATCCTGATGGATCGCGTCTCGAAGGACGCACCTAGACCTCACACGTCGCCATGATCTCGGCGCGCAGGAGGGGCATGTTGGTCCCCTTCTCCGAGGAGGTGGCCAGCACGCGCGGGAAGGCGGCCGGACGCTTGGCGATCTGGGCCGTGGTCTTCGCGACGACCGCTTCGACCTCGGCCGGTTTGATCTTGTCGGCCTTGGTCAGGATGATCTGGTAGGAGACCGCGGCCGTGTCGAGGGCGTCGAGCGCCTCGGTGTCTGGCTCCTTGAGGCCGTGCCGGGAGTCGATCAGCAGATAGACCCGCTTCAGGTTCGGCCGGCCGCGCAGATACTGGCGGCCGAGGTTCTGGAACTTGTCCTTCGAGGTGCGCGAGACCCGGGCGAAGCCGTAGCCCGGCAGGTCGACCAGCCGCAGCTTGGCGTCCAGCACGAAGAAGTTGATCTCCCGCGTGCGGCCCGGCTCGTTCGAGGCGCGGGCCAGATACTTCTGGCCGACAAGGGCGTTGATCAGGCTCGACTTGCCGACGTTGGAGCGGCCGGCGAAGGCCACCTCCGGCAGGTCCGCCGGCGGCAGCCCGTCCATCTTCACCGCCCCCATCATGAATTCGCAGGGGTGGGCGAACAGAACCCGGGCGGCCTCGAGGGCCTCGTCGTCGAACAGCTCGGTCACGCGGGCGCCTTACCCTCCCCGCGGATGCGGGCGATGAAGGTGTCGATCGGGTTCTCGGTCTTGAGCCGGTGCATGATCACGTACTGCTGGAAGATCGAGAACACGTTCGAGAAGGTCCAGTAGACCAGCAGGCCGGCCGGGAAGGCGGCCATGATGAAGGTGAACATGATCGGCATCAGCTGGAAGATGCGCTGCTGCATGGGGTCCGGCGCCGGCGGGTTCATCGCCGTGACCAGCCACATGGTGAAGCCGTAGAGCAGCGGCAGCACGCCGATGTGCAGGTACTGGTCCACCAGGCCGCCGATCAGCGGGATGTGCGCCGGATCGAAGGGCAGCAGGCCGAACAGGTTGACGATGGTCGTCGGGTCCAGGGCCGAGAGGTCGTGCAGCCAGCCGAAGAACGGCGCGTGCCGCATCTCGATGGTCACCGACAGCACCTTGTAGAAGGCCAGGAAGACCGGGAACTGCACGAGAATCGGCAGGCAGCCGGCCATCGGGTTGACCTTCTCCCGCTGCATCAGGGCCATGGTCTCCTGCTGCGACTTGACCGGGTCGTCCTTGTAGCGGGCCTTGATCTCGGCCATCGGCTCCTGGAGCTTCTTCATCCGGGCCATCGACTCGGAGCTCTTCTGGGCCAGCGGGAACACCAGCAGGCGCACGCAGACGGTCATCGCCAGGATGGCCAGGCCGAAGTTGGCCAGATGGCTGAAGAAGAACTCCAGCAGCATGAAGAAGGGCTTGGTCAGGAAGCTCAGCAGGCCCCAGTCGACGGCGTTCTCGAACATCGGGATGCCGTAGGACTTCTGGTAGCCCTTGAGGGTCTGGACCACCTTGGCGCCGGCGAACAGGCGGGTGGTGGTGGCGACCTGGCGGCCGGGATTGATGATGCGGGGCGTGCCGCCGAAGTGGGCGTCATAGATGTTTACGCCGCCGCTGGTGACCGAGCCGTACTCGCCGGTGACCTTTTCCGACTGGGCCGGAACGAGCGCCGCCAGCCAGTACTTGTCGGTCAGGCCGAGCCAGCCGCCGGTGGAGTTGAAGCTGTTGACGATCACCTCGGCGTTGGGGTCCCAGGCGCGGCCGGCCTTGGCGGCGTCTCTCTGCTCCCGCTCGGCGGCGTCTTCGGCCTTCTTCTTCCAGGCGGTGAACTTCAGCAGCCGCAGTTCGGGCGACGCCTTTTCCGGCAGGTCGCCCAGGGCGCCGACCGCGCCCTCATGGACGTTCTGCGCCTTGCCGTGGTGGGGCGGCAGGCCCTGGCGCTGGATCGAGGCATAGGGCCGGATGGTGACCGGCGCTGCGCCGAGGTTGGCGACCGTGTCGGTCACCGTGAACATGAACTTGTCGTCGACCGAAATGGTGCGCGTGAACACCAGCCGGTTGGGCGCGACATAGGTCAGCTCGACCGGCTTGCCCGGCGCCAGCACGGTGTTGGCCGAGGAGACGGTCCAGACGGTGTCGGCCGAGGGCAGGCCGGGGACCTTGGGCGTCGGCACGCCCGGCGCGATATTGTCGGTCCAGCCGAAGTCGGCGAACCAGGGGTGCTCGGCGCCTTCCGGGCGCAGCAGTTCGACGGGGGGCGAGCCCTTGTCCAGCGTCTCGCCGTACTTGTAGCCGCGGGGGCCGCGCTCGGTGAGGAACAGGTCGTCGATGCGCGCGCCCTGCAGGCGCAGCGAGCCCTTCAGCGCGGGCGTCTCGATGGCGACGCGCGGACTGCGGGCGACAGCCTCGGCGCGCGACACCGTCACCGTCGGCCCGCTGGTCGCCTTCGGCGCGCCGACCTGGGCCGTGGCGACCGCCTGCTCACGCTTGAGCGCCGCCTGCTTCTTCTTGTTGGCGGGGTCCAGAACCAGGGCCTGGTAGCCGATGAGGATGACGAACGCGATCACCATGAAGGCGATCATGTTGCGGGATTCGTTTTGCGGCATGTCGCGCTAACCGGTGCGGGAGGGATCGGACGTCGCGGCGGGTTGCGCGGACGCAGGGTCTGGATCGGCGGCGAGCCTTAACAGCGCGCTTTTCACATCGTCAAGGAGACGGTCCCAGGCGCGCGTCGTCGTGCCGCCCCGGGCGATGAATACATAGTCGGATCCGGGACGTCCGGTCTGGGGCAGCAGCAGGCGCGCGGCCTCGCGCAGCCGTCGCCGGGCCCGGTTGCGGACCACCGATCCGCCGACACGTTTTGTTGCGGTAAAGCCCGCGCGAATGCGGGAGTCGCCGTCGGCGCGGTCGCGACGCTGCACGACCACGGCGCCACGGGCGCACGACGGACCCTTGGCGGCCGAAAGGAAATCCGGCCGTTTGGTCAGGCGTTCAAGGATGGGTGTCTGGTCCAACG
>CANJYY010000112.1 GCA_947479185.1 Caulobacteraceae bacterium | reverse complement strand
GGCTGTAGCGCTCGCCGTGCAGCAGCTGCTGCCACTGGCGGACCATGCCCATCCACTCGTTGTTGAGGATGAAGATCTTGATCGGCAGGTCGTACTGGATCGCCGTCGACAGCTCCTGGATGCACATCTGGATCGAGGCTTCGCCGGCGATGTCGATGACCAGGCTGCCGGGGTGGGCCAGTTGCACGCCGATGGCGGCCGGCATGCCGTAGCCCATGGTGCCGAGGCCGCCGGAGGTCATCCAGCGGTTCGGCTCCTGGAAGCGGTAGTGCTGGGCGGCCCACATCTGGTGCTGGCCGACCTCGGTGGTGATGTAGGTGTCGCGGTCCTTCGTCAGCGCATACAGCCGGTCGATGGCCTGCTGCGGCTTGATGGTCGTGTCGTTGGTGCGGAAGCTCAGGCACTGGCGGGCGCGCCAGCCGTCGATCTGCCGCCACCAGTCGTCCAGGGCGTTGCGATTGGGCTTGAGGTCGAGGTCCTTCCAGGCCGCGATCAGGTCGTCCAGCACGCTGCCGGCGTCGCCGACGATGCCGATGTCGACCCGCACGTTCTTGTTGATCGAGGAGGCGTCGATATCGATGTGGATCTTCTTGCTGTTCGGCGAGAAGGCGTCGAGGCGGCCGGTGACGCGATCGTCGAAGCGCGCGCCGACGCAGATCATCACGTCGCAGTCGTGCATCGCGTGGTTGGCCTCGAAGGTGCCGTGCATGCCCAGCATGCCCAGCCAGGCCGGGTCGGCCGCCGGGAAGGCGCCCAGGCCCATCAGGGTCGAGGTCACGGGCGCGCCGGTCAGGGCCGCCAGGGCGCGCAGGCTCTCGCTGGCCTTGGGGCCGGCGTTGATGACGCCGCCGCCGGTGTAGAAGACCGGCCGACGGGCCTTGGCGATCAGTTTCGCGGCCTCCGCGATCTTGCCGGCGTCGCCCTTGGTGCGCGGGGCGTAGCCGTGGCTGAAGGTCACCTCGTCGGGCGACTGGTAGACGCCCTTGGAGAACTGCACGTCCTTGGGGATGTCGATCAGCACCGGGCCGGGGCGGCCGCTGGTGGCGATGTGGAAGGCCTCGTGGATGATCCGCGGCAGGTCGGCGACGTCCTTCACCAGGTAGTTGTGCTTGGTGCAGGCCCGCGTGATGCCGACCGTGTCGGCTTCCTGGAAGGCGTCGGTGCCGATCAGGTGCGTCGGCACCTGACCGGTGAAGACGACCATCGGAATGCTGTCCATCAGGGCGTCGACGATGCCAGTGATGGCGTTGGTCGCGCCAGGGCCGGAGGTGACCAGCACGACGCCCGGTTTGCCGGTCGAGCGGGCATAGCCCTCGGCGGCGTGGGTCGCGCCCTGCTCGTGACGGACCAGGATGTGGCGCAGACGGTCGCCGTGGCGCTCGTTGTCCTGGAACAGGGCGTCATAGATCGGCAACACCGCGCCGCCCGGGTAGCCGAACAGGGTCGAGACGCCCTGGTCGATCAGCGCCTGCACGACGATCTCGGCGCCGGTCATCTCGCGGGCGGCGGTCTGTTGCGGGGCGGATTTGGTGGTGGAGGCGGTCATGGTTCGGCTCTTCGGGGGACAAAAAGGCAATAAAAAAGGCCCGGAAGGGGCCCTGAGTGCGCGCGACCGGCGACAGCGTGACCGTTCAGGTCACGCCGCTGTCGGCCGCTCGGTAAGTACGACGCTTGAGTTGCGCACGATGTTTGCTCCAAATCGCAGGAGTTCGAGATGCCACGCTACGGCGCGGGCGTCAAGGCGGGGTCAAGCGCAAGGAATTGCCCCCAGGCGGCGTCGGGGGCTGTTTCGGTGATCTTCGGCCAGTCCGGCGTCTGGTTGCGCAGCCAGGTCAGCTGGCGCTTGGCGTAGCGGCGGGTTTCCTGGCGGGCGAGCTCGGCGGCCTGGTCGAGCGTGGTCTCGCCGGCCAGATGGGCGGCCAGTTCGCGCACGCCGACGGCCTTCATCACCGGCAGTTGGGGATCGAGGCCGCGGGCCAGCAGGGTTCTCACCTCGTCCAGCGCCCCGGCCGCCAGCATGGCGTCGAAACGGGCGTCGCAGCGGGCGTAGAGCTCGGCGCGGTCCGGCACGATGGCCACGGCGCGCCAGGCGTCCGGCTCAAGGGCAGGGGCGGTGTCAGCCTGCCAGGCGCTGAGCGGCCGGCCGGTGGCTTCGAGCACTTCCATGGCGCGTTGCAGGCGCATGCGGTCGCCGGCCTCGATACGGCGGGCCGCGTCAGGGTCGGGCCCGGCCAGCAGGTCGCGGAAGCGGGCCTCGCCGAGGGAGTCGTACAGGCCGGTGACGCTCTGGCGCACGGCGGCGGGCGTCGGCGGGACGTCCGCCAGGCCCTCGGTCAGGGCCTTGAAGTAGAGGCCGGTGCCGCCGACCACGACGGGCGTTCGGCCGCGGGCGAGGATGTCGGCCAGGACCGGGGAGGCGGCGCGCAGCCAGCGGCCGACCGACCAGCCGTCGGCGCCGTCGGCCACGCCGAACAGGTGGTGCGGGACCCCGGCCTGCTCCTCGACCGTCGGCCGGGCCGAGAGGACGGTCAGGTCGGCATAAAGCTGCAGGGCGTCGGCGTTGACGATCTCGCCGTCCAGCGCCCGCGCCGCGCGCAGGGCCAGGGCGGACTTGCCGCTCGCGGTCGGCCCGGCGATCAGCAGGATGGAAGTCTTTCGCGCGGGCAAACCATGCGTCCTTCGACACGCACCCCGCGGGTGCTGCTCAGGATGACTTACCCTGATTGGTCGGGATGAGCAGCGGGTGTTGGGCGCGTCCTTCGACACGGCCCTTCGGGCCTGCCCAGGATGACGGATATCCCGTCCTGGTCATGGTGAGCAGCGCCGAAGGCGCGTGTCGAACCACGCAACCAAGGTTCCCATTCCCGCGAAAGCAGGCTAGGCGGCGCCCATGCAGCTCGTCGTCACCCTCGTCGCCGCCGATCCCCATGATCTCGTCGCCGCCATGGAAGCGGTGGAGATCGCCGTCGCCGGAACCGGCGCCGCCGTCGGCGAGCCGGACCTGCTCGGCCCCAACGCCGCCGACCTGCCGGTCGAGAGCGCCTTCCCGGCGTTGATCCGCGAGCGGGCCGAGGGCGCGCTGGCCGGCCGCCGCGTCGATGTCTGCGTCCAGCCGGTGGAGGGCCGCCGCAAGCGGCTGCTGATCGCCGACATGGACTCGACGATCATCAACGTCGAATGCCTCGATGAGCTGGCCGACTTCGCCGGGGTCAAGGCGCAGGTGTCGGCCATCACCGAGCGGGCCATGGCCGGCGAGCTGGCCTTCGAGGGCGCCCTGCGCGAGCGGGTGGCCATGCTCAAGGGTCTGGGGCTCGACGCGCTGCAGGCCTGCTACGATGACCGGGTGCGGCTCAATCCCGGCGCCGAGACGCTGGTGCGGACCATGGCCGCGCAAGGCGCGCGCTGCGTGCTGGTGTCCGGCGGCTTCACCTTCTTCACCGGCCGGGTGGCGACGGCCGCCGGCTTTCACGACAACCGCGCCAACACCCTGATCGAGGCGAGCGGCGCGCTGGCCGGTCGGGTTGGCGAGCCGATCCTCGGCCGCGAGGCCAAGCTGACCGCCTTGCAGGAAGAGGTCGCGGCGCTCGGCGTCACGCCGGCCGCGGCCCTGGCCATCGGCGACGGGGCCAACGATCTGGCGATGATCGAGGCCGCGGGCCTCGGCGTCGCCTACCGCGCCAAGCCGATCGTCGCGGCCCAGGCCGACGCCCGCGTCGACCACGCCGACCTGACGGCCCTGCTGTATTTCCAGGGCTACCGGCGGGAAGAGTTCGCCGGCTGACGCCGACGATCCATGGCCGTCATGGCCCGGCTCGTCCGGGCCACCCAAGCATGACCTGCCAACAGAAAAGGGCGCGACCACAGCCGCGCCCTTCCTGATTCAGCGTGTTCCTGGGTGGCCCGGACCAGCCGGGCCATGACGGGTTCAGCCCCCGCCGCCCTTGCTGAAATAGCGGAAGAAGGCGCTGTCGGGGCTGAGGACCAGGGTGGTGTCCCGGGACATCGACACTTCGTACGCCTGCATCGAGCGATAGAAGGCGGCGAAGCTCGGATCCTTGCCGAAACTGTTGGCGAAGAGCTGCGAGCGTTCTGCGTCGGCCTGACCGCGGATGGTCTCGGCTTCCTGGGTGGCCGTGGCGATGATCTCGAGTCGCTTCTGTTCGCCCTCGGCGCGGATGCGCGCGGCCTCCTGCTTCCGGGCGGTCTTCATGCGGTCGAAGACGGCGTCCTGGTTGGCCTCCGGCAAGTCGGCGCTACGGATGCGCACGTCGATCACCTTGATGCCCAGCCGCGATGCGTTGGCCCTCGTGGAGAGGTCCTCGCGCATCTGGCGGGTCAGGGCGGCCCGCCGCAGCGAGATGATGTCCTCGGAGCTGGCGCCGCCGAGCACCTGCCGGAGCGAGGCGTTGACGACGAGATTCAGACGGTCCGCCGCCGTCCGCTGGTCGCCCAGGCCAATGTAGAAGCGCACCGGATCGTCGATCCGGTAGCGGACGAAGGCATCGACCATCAGACGTTCCTGATTGCCGGTGATGATCTCACGACGGTTCAGCTCGAGCGGCTGGTTGATCTTCAGGAACAGAATCCGGGTTTCGAGCAGCGGGATCTTGAGCTTCAGGCCCGGGCCGTCGTCGGGCGAGGCGTTGACCGTTCGCACGACCTCGCCGACCCGGATGATAACGGCCTGCTGCGTCTGGCCGACGACGTAGAGCGACTGGCTCAGCACGATGAGAACAACGGCGGCGACAATGCCGTAGAGGGTCATGCGGGGGTTGTTCACTGGGCGGCTCCCTGAACGGGCGCCGGCGCGAGTGTCGGCGAGGGCAGGGCGCGGGGGCGGAAGACTTCGGGCGGCAGGATGATCGGGGCGCTGGCGCCCTTGCTGTCGATGATCACCTTGTTGGTCCGGCTCAGCACCCGCTCCATCGTCTCGATGTAAAGGCGATCGCGGGTCACGCCCGGCGCCAGTCTGTACTGCTCATAGACCTGGTTGAAGCGGGCCGCGTCACCGGCGGCCTCGCGGACGACCTGGGACTGGTAACCCTTGGCCTGCTGGACGACTTCGGCGGCCGTGCCGCGCGCCTGGTTGGCGCGGGACTCGGCGTTCTGGCTGGCGTTGTTCACGTCCCGGAACGCGTCGACCACCTCCTTGGGCGGCCCGGCGTCGTACTGCACGCCGTCGATGATGATGCCGGCGTTGTAGCTGTCCAGGATCCGCTGCATCAGCTCGGCGACCTCGATCTGGATCTGGCCGCGGCCGCGGCTGATGATCGGGTCTAGCGCGCTGCGGCCGATGACCTCGCGCATCGCGCTTTCAGCCACGGCCTTCACGGTGTCTTCCTGCTTGTCGATGTTGAACAGGTACCAGCCGGGGTTGGACACCCGCCAGGTCACCGAGAAGCTCAGGTCGACGATGTTCTCGTCGCCCGTCAGCATCAGGGTGTCGCCTGACCCGGTGTCGCCGCCGATCTCGGTCTTCCGCAGCGTGGTGATGTCGACCTTCGCGACCGACTCGAACAGCGGCAGGTGATAGCCGATGCCAGGTACGTAGCTGCGTGTCCAGGCGCCGAAGGTGGTGACGACCGCCTCTTCCTTGGCGCCGACCACGATGATGCCCGACAGCAGATAGAGGGCCGCCAGGCCGCCCGCGAACAGCGGGGCCACTCGACGTGGGTTCAGGTCGCCGCCCGCGCCGCCGCCGCCGGATCCCCCCAGCAGGTCGCGCAGGGCATCCTTCAGCCGCTGCTGGAACTGGTCCAGGTCAGGTTGTCCGGACGGCCGGCGCGGGCCGGGGCCTGCGGGGCGTTTCGGTTCGTCCCCGGAGGGACCCTTTCCGCCGGAAGGAGGGGGAGCGCCCCATGGGCCGGGATTGCCGTTGTCGTTCCAGGGCATATGTCGTGCGTCGCTTTTCCGTCGTGGTTAGGCGGGCTTGCAAGCCGGCGCGGTCAAGCGGATATGAGACGCCGCGACCGCCAAGGCAAGCTGTCCCCATGACCTTTCATACTTCCGCTGATCGAGACACCGCGCTTCGCGCCCTGGACAAGATCATCGACCCCCGCTCCGGCAAGGGTCTGGCCGCCGCTGGCCTGGTGCAGGGGCTGGTCCTGCGCGACGGTCGCGCCGGCTTCATGCTGGAGGTGCCGGCGGAGGACGCCGAACGCTACGGCTACATTCGCGAGGCCGCCGAAAAGGCGCTGGCCGCGCTGCCGGGCGTCGAAAAGGCCCAGGTGGTGCTGACCGCCTCGGCCCCCGCGGGCGTCACCCGCCAGCGCAAGGGCGCCCGCGTCGCCGGCGACCCCAAGGCCGAGCTGAAGCCCCGCAAGGAGGTCAAGCGGCCCGAGAACGTCAAACGGGTGATCGCCGTGGCCAGCGGCAAGGGCGGGGTGGGCAAGTCGACCGTCGCCGTGAACCTGGCCTGCGCCTTCGCCGGCCTCGGCCTGAAAGTCGGGCTGCTCGACGCCGACGTCTACGGCCCCTCGGCCCCGCGGATGATGGGCGTCGACGGCGAGCCGCTGTTCATCGACGGCAAGCTGCAGCCGCTGCAGGCGCACGGCGTCACCGTGATGTCGATCGGCTTCCTCGTCGACGAGGGCTCGCCGATGATCTGGCGCGGGCCGATGGCCTCGTCGGCGGTGCGCCAGATGGTCAATGACGTGCGCTGGGCCACGCCCGAGGCGCCGCTGGACATCCTGGTCATCGACATGCCGCCGGGCACCGGCGACATCCACCTGACCCTGGTCGAGAACTTCGCCGTCGATGGCGTGGTCATCGTCTCCACGCCGCAGGAGATCGCCCTGATCGACGCCCGCCGGGCCGTGGGCATGTTCCAGAAGACCGGGGCGAAGATCCTCGGCGTGATCGAGAACATGGCCTTTTTCCCCGACCCCACGACCGGCGCGCCGATCCCGATCTTCGGGACAGGCGGGGCGCGGGCCGAGGCCGAGACGCTGGGCGTGCCCCTGCTGGCCGAGATTCCGATCGAGATCGCCCTGCGCCAGGCCGGCGACGACGGCGCGCCTCTGACGGCCGGAGCCGGCCACAGCGCCGCGACCGAAGCGTTCAGGGCGGCGGCGAAGGCGCTGCTCTAGACCGCCGGCGTCGGCGCCGAGGCGACCACGTCCGCGTCGATGATTTCCAGCTCCGCGCGGATCACCGCGTGCCGCTCGCGGCTGAGGCCGTAGCCGCGCACGGCGAAGGCCCCGAGCATGACGAGCAGGACCGGCGCGATGGCGAAGGTCAGGGTCAGGCCGAGCATGGCGCTGTCGGTGTTCACGGCGCCGGGCGCGGGGTTGAAGCCGATGGCCCCGAGGATGCCGAAGGTGACCAGCACCGCGGAGGCCGTGCCGACCTTGGCCGTGCTCGACACCATCGCGTAGAGCAGGCCCACGCGGTCCTTGCCCGTATCCAGCCGCACCTCGTCGCCGACGTCGGCGATCATGGCCCGGACAAGGAAGCCGAGCGCCGCCAGGATGCCGCCGGCGAGGAACATGGCCGTGGCCATCAACGCGAAGCTCTGGCCGGGGATGAAGAAGATCAGGCCCTGGGCGATGGAATAGGCCGCGGCCGCCGCCATCAGGGTGCGGTGCTTGCCCCAGCGATAGGCCGCCAGCGCCCACAGCGGCGCGCAGAACACCGCCGCGAGGATGAACAGCAGCAGCATGATGTTGGCCTGGGTCAGGCTGTAGCCGCG
>CANJYY010000111.1 GCA_947479185.1 Caulobacteraceae bacterium | reverse complement strand
CGCCTCCCCCGATCCGTGACATGATCGCCGCCCGAACGGGCTGGCGCGTTCTGAACTTCCAGGACCTTGCCGCCGATGATCGGGGCCTATGGATGGAAAACCGTCCGTTCGAATGCCCGGGAGCAGTCGAGATCGTGTTGTCAAAGGGCGCCGCGCCGTCCTGGGCGGTCACGCTCGTTTCAGGATCTGACAGGCCGCTCAGGCAGCAGCTGATCGTGTTCCTGCCAAACGGCGGCGGGGCCTTCCGGCAAGAGGTGCTCGTCCCGCCAGTCCGCTATCCCTATCCCACCGTGATCTGGACAGCGCCGCCGGGGAACTATCAGGATATCGAGACAGGACGCCGCCTCCACAGTGACTCAGGATCGTTCGTGATGGAGGAGATGGAGGCCTGGGCCGTTCAGTATGTCTACGTTCACGGCCGCTTCGAGAGACTGACAATCAGCTATTGAACCGGTGCGAGGCCACCATGCCGAGACCCGTCCCCAAACCCAAGGCCTCCGCCGTCCAGGCGCAGGGCCGCTGCGCCTGTGGCGCCGTGCGGTTCGAGATCGATGTCCCGGCGGTCTGGGCCTGGCATGACCACGGCGAGGCCAGCCGCCGGGCGATGGGCGGGGCCTATGCGACCCTCGTCGGCAGCTGGCGCAGCCGGTTCCGCTGGCTTGAGGGCGAGGACCAACTCACGCGCTACGAGGACCCCGAAGCCCGGACCACGCGCAGCTTCTGCGGCCGTTGCGGCACGCCGGTGCTCTATGAGCGGGCCCGGTCGCCGAAGATGGTCAACATTCCGCGTGGGCTGTTCACCGGCCGCACCGGACGCGAGCCGCGCTACCACATGAACCTGCCGCAGCAGGCCGACTGGACCTGGGCCGGCGAGCCTCTGGGGCCGCTCAAGGGCTATCCGGGCGTGATGGTCGAACGGGCGCGGCGCAAACCGCGCGTCCTGACGCCGGACGACATTCTCTGACGACGCATGACCGTTCGCTCACGTGACGGCGGCGGCGGGATGTGCAGACTGGCCAGGAGCTGTCGTCTGGGGGATCTGAATGTCATCCGTGTTCGCGCGTCTGGGCGTGCCGATTGATCTCGGCGAGCGCCGCGTCCTGCATCCGGGACCACTGCGCTGGCTGCGGGCCACGGCGTGGATGGTGGTCTTCTTCGTGCTCGTCGCGGTCGCCAGCTATGGCGTCGAGGGCGTGCTGGGCGATGTCTGGCCCAAGGCCAATGCGCCGGCGCAGTTCCTGGCCAATGTCGCCGGCGCTGTCACGGCGCTGGCGGCCTACCCCCTGCTGGTCTGGCTCGCCGAGGGGCGCACGGCGGGTGAACTGGCGCCGCGCGCGGCCCTGCCCGGCCTGACCGCCGGCTTCGCCATCGGCTGCGGGGTGTTCGCCGCGGTCATGCTGACCCTGATCGGCGCCGGCCTCTACAGTCTCGACTGGCTCGGCGCGGCCCCGGCCTGGAAAGGCGCGGGCCTGAGCATCGAGTCCGGCGTCATCGAGGAGATCATGGCTCGCGGCGTCATCCTGCGCCTGACCTGGCGGGCGTTCGGCCCCTGGGCGGCGTTCCTCTTTTCGGCCGCCCTGTTCGGCGCGGGTCACTTCGGCAACCCCAACGCCTCGGCCTGGGCGGCGCTGTGCATCGCCGTGGAGGCCGGCATCCTGCTGGGCGCCTTCTACGCCCTGACCGGCCGGCTGTGGGTTTCGATCGGCCTGCACGCGGGCTG
Organism: Caulobacteraceae bacterium; assembly: GCA_947479185.1. Classification (GTDB taxonomy): domain Bacteria; phylum Pseudomonadota; class Alphaproteobacteria; order Caulobacterales; family Caulobacteraceae; genus Caulobacter. The sequence continues at coordinate 5,982 of CANJYY010000111.1, read as the reverse complement.
GAACTTCACCCAGGGCTATCTGTTCGGCGCGGTCGTGTCGGGGACCGACTTCGGTCCGGCCATCGCCAGAAGCGTGGCGCTGGAGGGCTTCCCCCTGTGGCTGAACGGCGGCCGGTTCGGACCGGAGGCGTCCCTGCCCGCGCTGGTGATCTGCACCTCGGTCGGGCTGCTGGCGATCTGGATGGCGGCGAAGGCCGGCCGGTTCACAAAGGTTATTCCCGGCCCCGCCACGCCAGCTTGACGGCCAGGGCGACGAAGATCGACCAGCGGATGTCGTTGTAGGTGACGGCCACGCTCTCGGTCAGGGTCAGCAGCGAGTAGATGACCAGAAACGGCAGGGCCAGATAGGCGCCCGGCCGGCTGAACACCGAGGCGATCGCCGCGCCCATGGTCTGCAGGTAGAACAGGCCCCAGGCGATCACGCCGGCATAGCCGAGGCCCAGCCACTGCTCGAGCCAGGCGTTGTGGGCATGGCTCGGCTTGAAGCCCGCCTCCTTGGTGATCCAGGCCAGCGGGCCCCAGCCGGACTTGTCGTCCCAGACGGCGGAATAGCCGTAGCCGGTCCACGGACGCAGCTCCGCCTGACGCAGGGCCGCCGCCCAGATCTTGGTGCGGCCCGTCAGGGTCGCGTCCTTGCCGAGGATCTCGAGGAAGACGTCCGAAGCGAACAGCAGGAAGCCCGCCAGCAGCAGGGCCCCGAGCACAGCCGCCCAGGTCGCCGCCACGCCGGACACCGGTCCACGCCGGGCGAACCAGACGAAGCCCACGGCCCCGGCCCCGAGGATCAGCGAAACCAGCGAGGTCTTCGAGGTCGACAGCAGCACCAGGCCGAGGGCGGCCACGGCGAAGGCGCCCCACAGCCACTGGCGGCGCGGATTCAGCATGGCCGCCCCGGCGAAGATGGTGAAGGCCATGGCCATGTTGCCGCCCAGGGCGTTCTTCTCGGTCCACAGTCCGCGCCAGGCCCCGGGAAACAGCTCGGTCATGATGCCGTTGTGCGGCGGCAGCACGGCCCAGGCGATCGAGCCAACGACCAGCAGGGCGTGGGCCGTGGCCAGCACCTCGGCCATCGTCGACCAGCGAAAGCGGGTGGCCAGGGCGATGCCGCAGATCGTGGTCGCGTAGACGGCGACGATGCGGCGCAGGGTCTGGTCCGGCGCGATCGACCAAAGGGTCGAAGCCGCGACGATGGCCAGCAGCAGCAGCAGGAACGGCTGGCGGATCATCGCCTGGACGGCCGCGGCCGGAACCATGGCCAGCAGCGCGATGCCCGCTGCGTAGGCCGGGAAATAGACGTTGCGGATCGCCCCGGACGCGCCCGCGTCGATCGTCACCCCGAACACCGGCGCGATCCACGCCTGGCTGTAGATCAGCACGAAGAACACCGCGAGACCGAAGGCCAGCCAGTCCCAGACGTCGGTGCGTTCTTCCGCGCGGCCGGACCAGGCGTCGGCCGGAACGGTCACCGCAGGAAGGCCCGCAGGAAGCCCGGGGTCTCGACCTGGGCGCGGTTGAAGAACACCCCGGCCACCCGGCCGCCGGCGGCGGTCAGACCATCCCGTAGCCGTGCGGGGGCCAGCACGTCCGGCTGGTCGGCCGACACCACCAGCACCGTCTGGTCCATGAACGGGGCCACGGTCAGGGCCGCCTGCGAGCGGTCGGCCGACGGGCAGTCGACGACGATCAGGTCAGCGTGCCGCTTCAGCGCGTTCCAGTAGTCGGCGCTGGGCAGGATGTGGACGTTCTGGCTGCCCTTCAGCACATCGGCGCGGAAGCGCGTGACCCACCATCTGTGCTGGCCGACTGCATGGGCGACGAGAAACCGCGAGTCCGGCGCGGCCGCGCCGTCCGGCATCAGGGTCGGCGGCTGGACGGTGAAGAAGGTCGCGCCGTCGGCCGGCGTGGCCGCCACGGCCTTGCCCAGCGGGCCATACATCTCCGGCGCGCCGGCGATGGCGGCATGCTGCGGCGAGGTGAACAGGTCGAGGTCGACGAGCCAGACGGTGCGGCCGGCGCGGCTGGCGGCATAGGCGGCGAACTCGCGGGCGACGGTGCTGGCCCCCTCCCCGCGGCGGGCAGCGACGAACTGGACGGCGCGCGCGCGTCCAGGCGACGTCCCGCCCAGCGACGCCCACAACTCCGCCATCTCGGCGCTCAAATCCACCATCTCTCGAATCGCCGCGCGCCCAATCCTCGCAGGCTAGACTATTGCGCGGCCCTCAGGGACCTAGCGCGACTTAAAGCCGGCGGTTCCGAGCACAGGAAGGTCGAGCGTGCGCTGCGCCGAGGCCCGCGTCGGCAGGCCTGGCCGCAGGAACATCCGCACCAGGCCGGCGCAGAGGGCCGAGAACAGCCCGAACAGGAAGGCCAGAACGACCACCGGCTTGCGCAGGCTCTTGCCCTTGGTGGTCGGGGTGGCGCGGTCGACGATGCGGATGTTGTCGTTGGTCTCCGAGGCGATCTGTCGCGCCGCCTCGTCCTGGCGTTCGCGCACCGTGAAGTCGCGCACGCTGGTCTGCAGCACGTCGCGGTCCATGGTCAGGGCCTGGAACTGCGGCTCCAGCGCCGCCAGCCGCTGCAGCTGGTCCGTCGCCTTGGCCGACTGGGCCGTGTAGGCGACCAGCGACTGCCGCAGGGCGGCGATCTCGGCCGTCGTCTGGATGCGTTCGGTCTGCAGGGTCTGGTGCACGGGATTGACGCCCATGCGGCGGGCGCTGTCGCCGGCGGTGCGGCCCGCGGTCATGCCGGCTTCCAGCTGGGCGATCTGGGCGTCGATGTCGCGCACGGGATCGGCGTCGGCGCGATAGCGCGACAGCAGTTCCTCGCGCTGGACCCGCATGGCGGCGAGCCGGGTGGCGGCCGTGGCGTCGATGTCGCGGTAGAGGCCGATCTCGGGGGCGATCTGGGTCAGCTGGCTGTCCAGCGCGGCCAGCCGCGCCTGGCGATCCTGCAGGGTCACCTCGGCGGCATAGCGCTGGGCCTCGATCTGGCCGATCAGCTGGGTCGCGGCGGTCTTCTGGGCGTTGAAGTCGCCGATGTCGTTGCTGGCGAGGAAGTCCTGGTAGGCCGCGTCGGCCTTGTCCAGCTGGTCCTCGAACATCACACGCTGGCGCTCAAACACCGGCGAGGTCGGATGGATCAGCACCGAGCGGCGGTAGATCAGGTATTCCTCAAGCAGGGTGTTGACCACGCGGGCGGCCATCACCGGGTCGTCGTGCTCGAACGAGACGCGCACCACCGGATTGTCCGGCGCTGAGCCGACCGTCAGGTTTTTTCCCATGGCGTCGATCGCCTTGGACATGATCAGCGCCTTGTCGGCCGGCGACGCCCCCGCGTATTTCGAGGCGAGGTCGGGATAGACGACGCCCAGACCGATGCGGCGGATGACCCGCTCGCGCAGCTCGCCGCTCTGCAGAATCTCGACTTCGGACTGGACCAGGGAATCGGTGTCCGGCACCGCGCCCCGCCCGGCGTCGCCGGCGCGCGGCTCGTAGACGTATTCCTGGCCCAGCTGGATCAGGATGCTGGAGGTCGCCGGATAGGACTTCTTCAGCGTCAGGGCGAAGCCCAGGCCCGCCAGGCAAATCAGCGCAAACACCACCAGCATAAGGCCGCGCTCGCGCCACAGCAGGGTGATGAAGTCGCTCGGCGCATAGCGCGGCCGACCGGCCCAGTCGGCGCGGGCCGGCTGGTCGTGCGGTACGGTCCTCCAGGCGCTTTGCGTGCTCATACGAATCCGGGGCTTTCTGGCCTTGTTCCGGACCCTCGCCGGAGCGCGCTTAACACTCCGTTACCCATTCTCGTTAACCTTCGCCCCATGCGCAAAGCCGCCCCGTTCCAAGTCGCCCTCCTGCTGACCGCCGCCCTGGCCGTCGGCACGCCGGCGCAGGCGTGGTGGCCGTTCGGCGATGGCCGTCGCGCACCGCCGCGGCCGAGCCAGCCGGCCGCCCCGCGCCAGGCCGAAGAGTTCCCCGACATCGGCTATGCCGACTGGAGCGACCAGGAGCCCGACTATCGGCTCTATCCGGGCGACCAGATCGACATCACCGTGCCCTCGGCCCCGGAACTGTCGAAGCAGGGCATCGTCATCCAGCCAGACGGCCGGGTCAGCATGCCGCTGATCGATCCGGTGATGGCCGCCGACCGGACGATTCCGGAATTCCAGGCCGAGCTGACCCGCGCCTATTCGCGCCAGTTGCTGCGGCCGCAGGTGTCGGTGACGGTCAAGGCCGCCTCCCCGCTCAAGGTGTTCGTCGGCGGCGAAGTCGGCACGCCCGGCGTCTATGACATGCCCGGCGACATCAACAGCCTGCAGGCGGTGATCCAGGCCGGCGGCTTCAAGTCGAGCGCCCGGGCCGATCAGGTGGTGGTCATCCGCCGGGGCCCGGGGGGCCGGGCGATGATGCGGACCGTGAACTTGAGGTCGGCGATGAAATCGCCGGCGGGCGCGGACTTCGTGCCGCTGCGCCGCTTCGATATCGTCTATGTGCCGCGCAGCAACGTCGCCGAGGCCGGGCTGTTCGTGCAGCAGTGGTTCCGCGACCTGTCGCCGGTACAGTTCGGCTTCAGCTATGCGCTGAACGGCGCCACGCAGTAGCCGGCCTAACCCTGGGCCAGCCACTGACGGGCCTGACGCTGGGCGTCGGCGACGTCGTTCGGGTCCATCTCGGCGCTCAGCTCCTTGCGGTAGATCTTGGCTTCCACCGATCCGCGCATGGCCGCCAGATTGAACAGCATGTGGGCCGAGACGTAGTCGAGCGGCGCGCCGCCCTGACCGGTCGAATAGAGCAGGCCCATGCGGAACAACTCGTCGCCCGACGTGTCCGGACCCGGCAGAGGCATGGTCGCGTGAGCTTCGCTTTCGATGCTCGCAAACATGGTTTTCTTCCCTTCAAAACCCCCTCCGGACCGTTCTGTCCGAAGCCGATATCGAGAGAAGAATACCTTTCCCCTGAACACAGGGTTAATCGCGCAAATCCTTTGCATTCAAGGGCGAATACAGGATTCGTTCATCCCGGTTACTGGCCGTAAATCTCCCTGTCCGGCGGGTTAACGGGGTCGGAAGGAAGCCTGAACGGCGCCCCCGCCGCGCGGCGACGGAACGCCCTTCCTGACAGGGCCGTTCAGCCGGGGTTCAGGCCCGACGATTCACTCTTGGGGCCTGTCGAGGGAACCACCCGCGGCCCGACAAGCCGCAAAGATCGAAGGAGACCTTCCTGATGAAGCGTCTGATCCTGACCCTGGCCGCCGCCGTCGCGGTGGCCGGCCCGATCGCCGCCGTGTCGACCGATGCGATGGCGCAGGACTATGGCCGTCACGACCGCTACGAGCGCCGCGACGACCGGCGGGACGACCGTTACGAGCGCCGTGGCGAGCGACGCGACGACCGCTGGGACCGCCGCGACGACCGCCGTGATGATCGCCGCGATCGCCGCTGGGACAGCCGCACCCGCTGGGACCGCGGCCACCACAACGGCTACTACTACAACAACCGCTGGACCTACGGCCCGCCGCCGGCCGCCTACTACGGCCGTCCGGGCTACTACCCCGGCTACAACGCCTGGCGTCGCGGGGCCTACCTGCCGCCGACGTACCGGGGCCGCGACTATGTGGTCTACGACTACGGCCGCTACCGCCTGCGCCCGCCGCCCCGCGGCTACTACTGGTACCGGTCGGGCAACGACTATCTGCTCGCCGCCGTCGCCACCGGCCTGATCCTGGACGTGATCATCAACCACTAGCCCGGCCATAGACTGAAACGAACGCCGCCCCGGAGGAGACTCCGGGGCGGTTTTCGTTCGGGGTCAGAGCACCCAGCCGCCGTTGGTGTCGCCGCCGCCGGTGTAGAGCTTGCCCGTCGTGCCGGTGACGTTGCCGGAGATCGAGATCATCAGGTCGGCCCGGCCGTCGCCGTCGACATCCAGCTGGAGGGTGGTTACCCCGCCGCTGACCGTCATCACCGCCTGGCCAGCCAGTTTGGTG
>CANJYY010000110.1 GCA_947479185.1 Caulobacteraceae bacterium | reverse complement strand
AGGCGATCCTCAAAGTCATGCTGTCGCTGCCCTCGCCGGTGCTGCGCATGATGTCCGGCGGCGGCGTGGTCTGGCAGGGCGGCCGCACCCTCGATCCCCGCCTGCAGTTCCTCGCCGCCAGCGCCAGGCGCCTGCCGGCGATGTCATCGCTGTCTCCGCAGGAGGCGCGCGCGGCCAGCGCCGGCGGCCTGGCGATGATGACCGGAAAGCTGGAACCCGGCGTGCGCACGGAAAACCTGTCGATCGACGGACCCGGCGGCCCGCTGCGGCTGCGCGCCTACCGTCCCGCAGACCAGGACTCCGGCGCCCCGCTGATGGTCTTCGCCCACTTCGGCGGCGGCGTCATAGGCGACCTCGAAACCTGCGACGCCTTCTGCGGCATGATCGCCCGCATCGCCCGCACGGCGGTGCTGTCGGTCGACTACCGCCTTGCGCCCGAGCACCGCTTTCCGGCGGGCCTCGACGACGTGCTGGCGGCTTTCCGCTGGGGTCGCGACAACGCTGCCCGCTTCGGCGCGGCGCCGGGCGTCGCCTCGATCGGCGGCGATTCCATGGGCGGCAACTTCGCGGCCATCATCGCCCAGGACCTGAAGCGCGCGGGCGAGGCCCAGCCGGCCCTGCAGCTGCTGATCTATCCGGCCGTCGACGTGGCCAGCGAAACCCAGTCGATGACCACCTACGCCGACGCCTATCCGCTGTCGCGCGACACCATGACCTGGTTCATGGGCCACTACATGAGCGCCGACGCCGACCCGGCCGATCCGCGCCTGTCGCCGATCAAGACCGAGGACCTGTCGGGCCTGGCTCCGGCCATTGTGGTCACCGCCGGCTTCGATCCGCTGGTCGACCAGGGTGAAAGCTACGCCAAGCGGCTCAAGGACGCCGGCGTGCCGGTGATCTATCGCTGCTACGACAGCCTGGCCCACGGCTTCACCGCCTTCACCGGCGCCATCCCCGCCGCCGACACCGCCAGCCGCGAGATCGCCGGCTTCGTGCGGCAAGCGGCGGACGGCATGCTGAAGTAGCCGCCCGCTCCCTCCCCTTCATGGGGAGGGTGGCCGGCCGAAGGCCGGACGGGTGGGGCACCAGGACGCCACCCCGAGGCATCCAGCATCGCCGCTCCCGCCCCACCCTGACCGCTTCGCGGTCTTTCCCTCCCCATGAAGGGGAGGGAGGGGATGTTGCACCGCACCGCTCCCTCCCCCATAACGGGCCGCAGGCGGTTCCCCTTCCGGGGGGCCAAGAGGGAACGGGGTGAGAATCCCCGGCTGTGCCCGCAACTGTCAGCGGCGAGGGCCGCGTCCGCGCCTCTTCTGATGAAGGGGACGCCACTGGGAAACCGGGAAGGCGAGGACGTGATCCGACGACCCGCGAGCCAGGAGACCTGCCGCCGTCGTCGCTCGTCCGCAGCCCGGGTCCAGGCTGATGGCGCGGGGAAGGCTTGCCTTCCCGTCGAAGCGACCGTCGGCCGGCGCGTCGACGTTCGCTTTGGACAAACTCCGCCACGCGGCGCCGCGCGGGCTCACGTTTGTGAGGACCTGCGCCATGAAGCGCCTTCTGCTGATATCCGCCTCGGCCCTGCTGGCCGCGGCGACGACCGCCCGCGCCGACGGGGTCGAAAGCACCACCGTCGGTGAACTGATCGTCACCGCCACCCGCCTGGAAACCCGCATCGACGACGCCCCGGACGCCCGGGTGATCACCGCCGACGACATCGCGGCCAGTCAGGCGACCTTCGCCGGCGACATCCTGGAGACGATCCCGGGCCTGTCGCTGAGCCGCAACGGCGACTTCGGCGGCGTCACCTACGTCCGCATGCGCGGCGCCAGCGCCGACAAGACCCTCGTGCTGGTCGACGGCGTGGTCCAGAACGACCCGTCGAGCCCGAACGGCGGCTACGACTTTTCCAGCCTCGACCTCGGCGACGTGCAGCGCATCGAGGTGCTGTCCGGGCCGCAGGGCTCGCTGTGGGGCTCGGACGCCATCGGCGGCGCGATCGCCTTCACCACCCGGGAGCTCGACGGCTGGCGCGCCTCGGCCGAGACCGGGTCGCTGGGCACGGTGCGCGGCGCGGCGGCCTTCGGCGTCGCCGACGACCGGCGCGCGCTGGGCATCACCGCTTCCGCCTATGGTAGCGACGGCGTCTCCAAGGCGGCGGTCGGAACCGAAAGGGACAGCTTCACCAGCTGGACGGTCGGCGGTAATGCCCGCCTGACCCTGTCCGATAGCGTCAAGGTCGACGCCCGCCTGCGCTTCAACGAGGCCGAGGCCGACATCGACGGCTATGACGCCTTCTTCGCCTTCGGTGACACGGCCGACCGCAGCAAGAGCCGCAGCTGGACGGCCTTTGGCCGGGTCAGGGCCGACGACCTGCTGGGTCTGGACCAGGTGTTCAGCGTCAGCCTGTACGACCTGACGCGTGACAGCATCTCGGCCTTCCCTTCAAGCTACGACGCCCGGCGCACGACCTGGCGCTGGACCGCCGGCCGGGGCGGGGCGGGCGATGCCTTCGCCTTCCTGCTGGGGCTGGAGCGCGACGATACGGAAGCCTCGATCAGCACCGGCGAGACGTCGGACCTCGGCGCGACCTCGGCCTTCGGCGTGGTGCGCGTTTCGCCGGTCGCGCCGCTGACCCTGACCGCCAGCCTGCGCCAGGACGCGCCGGACGACTACGACGCCAAGGCCACCGCGCGGCTCGCCGCCGTGCTCGACGCCGGTCACGGCATCCTGCTGTCGGCCAGCTTCGGCCAGGGCTTCAAGACCCCGACCATCAGCCAGACGGTCTGCGACTTCTGCTTCCCGGCGGGCCCGTCGACGGGGCTGAAGCCCGAGACCGCCGAGGGCTGGGACGCGGCGCTGTCCTGGCGGTCCGACGGCGACCGCTTCTACGCCCGCGTCACCGGCTACCGGCTCGAGGTCGCGGACCAGATCAGCTACGGCGTCGGCCGCTATGTGAACATCGAGCGGACGAAGACCACCGGCGTCGAGGCAGAGGTCGAGGCGGAGGTTACCGACCGCCTTTCCCTGAAGGCTTCCTACGCCTTCACCGACGCGGTCGACGAGTCGACAGGCGCCGAACTGATCCGGGCCCCTGAACATTCGGGGTCACTGAGCCTGCTGTGGACCGGGGATCGCCTGAAGGCGGCGCTGACCGTGCGGGCGGAGGGCGAACAGGCCGATTCCGACCCCTCGACCTTCTCGCCGGCGCGGCGCGACGGGTTTGTCACGGCCAACCTGTCGGGCAGCTGGGCCCTGACCGAAACCCTCGACCTGACGGCGCGCGTGGTGAACCTGACCGACGAGGACTACCAGCAGTCGCTCGGCTACGGCGAGGCGGGCCGCGGCCTGTTCGTCGGCTTCAGGCTGCGTAACTGAAGCGGGCCAGGTCCTGACGTCCGCCGACCAGGTCGAGCACATCGGCCATGCCGAAGCCCGGGTCGGCGGCGTACAGGGCGCCGTAGATCGACCGGGCGAAGGCCAGGTCGGCGGACGTCTTCACCCGCCAGTCCAGCTTCGACAGATCGCGTTGATAGCTGAAACTCGCCTGGGAGAAGCGGCCAGGGTTGGCGCGGATGAAGGCGGTCGGGGACACCCGCGCCATCGTCTCGCGCGGCTCGGCCGCCGCGGCCACCAGGGCGGACGTGGCGATCACCTCGACCTCCATGCCCCGCGGATAGCTGGCCGGCGCGCGGTTGGAGACGTAGTCGGCGCCGCCGATCCGGGCCTGGCGCACAGCCTCATCGATCACGCGCGGATCGACGAACGGGGCGTCGCCCTTGATGCGGACCACGTGGCCGGCCGGACCGGCGGATTCGGCGCAGCGCGCAAAGCGGTCGAGCAGGTCGGCGGGCGCGCCGCGGAACACGGCCTGGCCCTGGGACACCAGCCAGGCGGCCAGGACGTCATCGGCCGGCTCGCAGCTTGTGGCCACGACGATGCGGGTGAGAGTGCGGGCGGCCTTGAGCCGTTCCAGCTGGCGCCAGATCAGCGGCTGGCCGGCCAGCGGCGACAGCGCCTTGCCCGGCAGTCGCTTGGAGCCCATCCGGGCCTGGATGATGGCGAGAGTCATGGGCGTGCTCCTTCTGAGCGTTGCCTTGGTGGGCGCCGTCTAGGCGGCGGCCCACCGGCGAGGATCGAGGGCCACCGGATCGTCGATGGCCATTTCGGTCCAGTCCAGATCCGGGGGCGGGCTGGCGGCGGCGGCGACGACGGCCGACAGCTCCGCGGCGGTGGTGACATTGACCAGCACGGTGCTGGCTTCGGGACGCGACAGGGCGAAGCCGAGGGCCGCCTGCAGCGGATCGCTGCGGCCTTCGGCGATCATGCGCCGCACCCGCGACAGCGATCCGGAGGCCGCCTTCAGCGGCGTCGGGATGCGGTCGAGCGGCAGGAACAGCAGCCCGTTGAGGAAGATCGAGCGCAGCTGCACCTCGACCCCCATGCCGGCGATCCGCTCCAGTGTGCCGTCGGCCAGCATGCGCTGATCAAGCAGCGAGGCCGGGGCCTGGATCAGGTCCGGCTTGAAGCGGCGAACGACTCCGACGGGATCGTCCGTGGAATGCAGGGAGATACCGATCTTGCCGATCAGGCCGCTGTCGCGCAGATGTTGCAGGCGCGTCCACATGGCCATGCCCTGCGGGCCGAACAGGTCGCCGGCCAGCGGCACCACCACGGCGTCGGCGTGCAGCACGCCAAGGCGGGCGAGACTGGCGCGCAGTTCACCCTCGACGAAATCCGGACCCTTGTCAGGGCGAACGGTGGCGATCACCAGCCGGAACGGCAGCGGGCGGGGCATCAGCTCGCCAAGCAGGGTCTCCGACCGGCCCCAGGCGCCCGAGGCGTCGAACACCGACAGTCCCGCGCGCGCGGCGATGCTCAGGATGTCGCGGGCCTCGACCTCGGGCGTGCGGCCGCGGCTCGGCATCGACGCGCCGGGAACGAACTGGGCCGATCCCAGACCGAGCTTGGAAAGCAGAGGGTTCATGCGTGTCCTTCTGGACGGATGTCGAAGGCGAAGTCGGCGCGACGGGTCGGACCCAGCCGGCGGCCTTCCTCGACGAATGTCGGCAACAGGGCGGCGTAGGCCGCGATCAGGGCGGCGACTTCCGGCTCGCCATGGGCGGCGGACAGGGCGTGCGGCCCGACAACGACGAAGCCCCGGCCGGCCATGCCGCGCAGCCACAGGCCTTCGATCTGCGGCCGGGCGAACAGGGGCGTGGGCAGGGACGGATCGCCGTCGAGGGTGAACAGGCCGTCGGCCCCGGCCAGCTCGGCCAGCCGGGCGATCTCGGCCTGCAGCTCGGCGCCCAGAACGCGCAGACGCGGCGCGACCGGATCGACGGCCAGAAGTTTCAGCGTCGCGCCGGCGGCGGCCAGCGACGGGGTCGAGGGCGCGGGCAGATCCTCGGGATCGAGGGCGAAGATCAGGTCCGACCGGCCGCAGACCGCGCCGATCGAACGGCCATTGGCGAGGGCGGAGCCGAACACGGCCAGGTCCGGCGAGACACCGCCCAGCCCCTGGGCGCCGTTCTCGTGCACGCGGAAGGACGAGACGCCCTCGTCGAAGATCAGCACCGCGCCGGCGGCGTCGGCCGCGCGGCGAACGGCGGCCAGATCATGCGGCTCGGCGCCGAGCGGGTCGACGACGATGGCGGCCAGATCGTCCACCCCGCCGAACGGTCCGACGCCGGCATCCCACACGGCGGCGCGACGGCGACCGGTGGCGCGGCGGGCCGCGTCGATGGCGGCGGGCAGGGCCTGGGACTCCTCGGCGCAGAAGCGCACGGCGCAGGATCCGGGCAGCAGGTCCGCGAGCGCGGCCTCGACCACGCCCGCGGCGGGCGCGCCGTCGGCGATGGCGGATTCGACGACCGGCTGGCTGTGTCCGAGCAGCGCCGAGCCGCCGGCCATGTCGAAATCAATGCGCATCGCGCCGTCCGCGTCCCACAGCCGGCACCCGAGGGCGCGCAGGCGCGGTCCCCCTTTCGGGGCGGGTGGAGCGGGGATGAAGGCGGCGCGGCCCATCGGGGTCCTTCCCGGGCTTCTTGGTGAAGTCAGCCCTAACCATGCGCGCCAACCCCTTAAGGAAGCGGTATCGAGAGCGTTTAGCAGGGGTTAATGTCGCGCCGATGGACACCCCGCTTCCCGACTGGCCGGACTATGGCCTCGCCGATGATCAGAGACCGGCCCTGCGCAAGGCCCTGGCCGCCGGAAAGCCGGCCGTGCTGGCGACCATCGCCGCGCTGGGCGACGGGGGCCCACGGCCCGTCGGTACGCAGATGGTCTTCGCCGAGGGCGTCGTGTCGGGCTTCCTGTCGGGCGGCTGCGTCGAGGGCGATGTGGCCGGTCACGCCCGCGCCTGTCTGGCCGACGGCGCGCCGCGCCGGCTGGTCTATGGCCAGGGCAGCCCCTGGCCGGACATCCGCCTGCTGTGCGGCGCGCGCATCGAGATCCTGCTGGAACGGGTCCCGCCCGACGACGCGGCGGCCGCCGGCCTGTTCCGGCTGATGGACGCTCGCCGCCCGGCCCTGTGGGTCAGCGACGGCGAGCGCCGGGCCTGCGGCGAGGCGATCGAGCCGTGGCACGGCGCGCTGGTCCGCCGTCACGATCCGGTCTGGCGGCTGGCGGTGATCGGCGGCGACCCCACGGCGCTGGCGATCGCGCAACTGGGCGCCCAGTCCGGCTTCGAGACGACCCTGGTCCGGCCGCGCGGCCCGGCCGCCCCGCCGCCGTTGACGGGCGTCGCCTATCGCCGCGATGACCCGGCCGCCGCGCTGACGGCCATCGGCCTCGACGGCTGGACCGCCGTCGCCGTCTGCAGCCACGACCTCGAGACCGACCACGCGGCCCTGCTGACCGCCCTGCCCTCGGCCGCGCCCTATGTCGGCCTGCTCGGCGCCCGCAAACGGCTGGCCGAGCGGCTGGCGCTGCTGCGACGGGACGGGATCAGCGAGACCGACCTGAAAAAGCTGCGCGCCCCTATCGGCCTGGACCTGGGCGGCAAGGCGCCGTGGGAGGTGGCTGTGGCGGCGGTGGGGGAGGTTATCGGGCTACGTGCGTCCTTCGAGACGCGATCCTGAAGGATCGCTCCTCAGGATGACGAACACAGATGCCCGTCATGGTGAGGAGCGAGGCATCAGCCGAGCGTCTCGAACCACGAAACGCATCAGAGCGTATGCAGCCGCTTCCATTCGCCGGACTTGCCGCCGGTCTTGTGCTCCAGCCGCACGGCCTCGATGACCATGCCTTTGTCGGCCGCCTTGAGCATGTCGTAGATCGTCAGGCAGGCGACGGACACGGCGGTCAGGGCCTCCATCTCGACCCCGGTCGGGCCGGTGGTCTTGACCCGCGCCGTCACGGCCAGGCCCTCGTCGTGCGGCGTCACCGACACCTCGACCTTCGACAGGGCCAGCGGGTGGCAGAGCGGAATCAGGTCCGACGTCTTCTTCGCCGCCATGACGCCGGCGATCTCGGACACCGCCCGCACGTCGCCCTTCTTCGCATCGCCCGACAGCGCCAGGGCGCGGGTCGCCGCGTCCATCCGCACCAGCCCGGTGGCGACCGCCTCGCGCACGGTGTCAGCCTTGCCGGTGACGTCGACCATCCGGGCGCGGCCCTCGGCGTCGATGTGGGTCAGCTTGCTCATTGTTCGAGGAGCCGGGGCATCAGCTCGACCATGTTGCAGGGGCGATGACGGCTGTCGAGCTGGGCGGCGATGACCTTGT
>CANJYY010000109.1 GCA_947479185.1 Caulobacteraceae bacterium | reverse complement strand
TGGGCCTACAGCTCGATCGCCAACATCGGCTACGCCCTGCTGGGTCTGGCCGCCGGCGGCGAGACCGGCGTGCAGGCCATGCTGATGTTCATGGTCCTCTACATGGTCGACGTGACCGGCTTCTTCGCCTGCCTCAGCGCCCTGCGCCGCAACGGCAAGCCGATGGAGACGATCGACGACATGGCCGGCCTGTTCAAGGAACAGCCGGGCATCGCCCTGGCCATGACCGCCTTCGCCCTGTCGGCGCTCGGCCTGCCGCCGTTCAGCGGCTTCTTCGCCAAGTACTTCGTGTTCAAGGCGGCGATCGGCGCGCATCTCGAATGGGCGGCCGTGGCCGGCCTGGTCGGCAGCGTGGTGGCGGCCTTCTACTATCTGCGCCTGATCAAGGTGATGTGGTTCGACCCCTCGGTCGGCCCGGTGGAAACGCCGCCGTTGACCGCAAAGACCATCGCCATCGTCGCGGCGCTGTTCTCCTTCCCGGTCGGCCTGGTGGCCCTGCACTGGCTGGAGCCCTTGGCCCTGGCCGCCGCCGCAGCCTTCGGCTGACGTGACCGCTCCGCGGATCGAGGCGCTGGAGGAAGTCGATTCCACCAACGCCGAGGCGCGTCGCCGGGCCGAGGCGGGGGAGGCGGGTCCCCTGTGGATCACCGCCGCCCGCCAGACGGCCGGTCGTGGCCGGCGTGGCCGCACCTGGGAGACGGGGCAGGGCAACCTCGCCGCCACCCTGCTGTTCGTCACCGACCGTCCGCCGGCCGAGGCGGCGCAGATCAGCTTCATCGCCGCCCTGGCCGTGGCCGACCTGGCCGACGCCTTCGTGCCGGCCTCGAAGGTCAGCCTGAAGTGGCCCAACGACCCGATGATCGACGGCCGCAAGGCCAGCGGCATCCTCGTCGAGTCCGGCCAGCACGCCGGCGGCGGCCTGTGGGTCGCGGTCGGGGTCGGGGTCAATCTGGCCACGCCGCCCGAAGCGCCCGAGCGGCCGGCCACAGCCTTCGCCGACCACATGACCGGTCCGCCGCCGAAGCCGCTGGAAGCGCTGACCGTTCTGGCCGAGGCGTTCGAGCGCTGGCGGCGCGTCTGGCAGACGTCCGGTTTCGCCGTCATCGCTGACGCCTGGACCCGCCGCGCGCATGGACTGGGTGAGACCTGCATCGCTCGTCTGGGTCATGAAACGGTCACCGGAACGGCCGAAGGCCTCGACCCCGACGGCGCGCTGCGTCTGCGCTTGCCAGACGGCATGCTGCGGCGCATCACGGCCGGCGACGTCTTTTTCGGGAATATCTGAATGCTTCTCGCTATCGAGCAGGGCAACACCAACACCCTGTTCGCCGTCCATGACGGCGAGACCTGGATCGCGCAGTGGCGCTCGGCGACCGAGAGCACCCGCACCGCCGACGAGTACGCCGTCTGGCTGTCGCAGCTGTTCGAGATGAACGGCCTGAGCATGAAGAGCCTGAGCGGCTGCATCATCTCCAGCGTGGTGCCGCAGTCGATCTTCAACCTGCGCAACCTGTCGCGGCGCTATCTCGGCGTCGAACCGCTGATCATCGGCGAGAACGCCGACCTCGGCGTGGCGGTGCGCATCGACAAACCCTCCGAGGCCGGGGCCGACCGTCTCGTCAACGCCATCGGGGCGCATATCGTCTACCCGGGCCCGCTGATCGTCATCGACAGTGGCACGGCGACCACCTTTGACATCGTCGCCGCCGACGGCGGCTTCGAGGGCGGCATCATCGCCCCCGGCGTGAACCTTTCCATGCAGGCGCTGCACGACGCGGCCGCCAAGCTGCCGCGTATCGCCATCCAGCGCCCCGAGGGCAACCGGGTGGTCGGCACCGACACCGTCTCGGCCATGCAGTCCGGGGTCTTCTGGGGCTATATCGGCCTCATCGAAGGCCTGATCCGGCGGATCAAGGACGAGCGCGGCGAACATTTGACCGTTGTAGCCACCGGCGGCGTTGTATCTCTGTTTGAAGGCGCTACCGACATGATCGACTTCTTCGACCCGGATCTCACGATCCGCGGGCTGCTCGAAATCCACCGCCGCAACACGGCCAAGGGCGCCTGATGGCCGCCTCCAGCACGGATGAGCTCGTCTTCCTGCCGCTCGGCGGGTCGAACGAGATCGGCATGAACTTCAACCTCTATGGCTTCGGTCCGCCGAACGCCCGCAAGTGGATCGTCGTCGACCTCGGCATCACCTTCGGCGACCAGACGACGCCCGGCGTCGAGGTCATCCTGCCCGACCCCGAATTCGCCGAGAGCATCGCCAAGGACATCCTCGGCATCGTGCTGACCCACGCCCACGAGGACCATATCGGCGCGGTCGCCTGGCTGTGGCCGCGGCTCAAGGCGCCGGTGTTCGCCACCCCGTTCACGGCTTTCCTCCTGCGCGAGAAGCTGCGCGACGCCGGGATCCTCGACGAGGTCGACATCACCGAGGTGCCGCTGAGCGGCTCCTTCTCGCTCGGCCCGTTCGATCTCGAGCTGATCACCCTGACCCACTCGATCCCCGAGCCGAACGGCCTGGCGATCCGCACGCCGCTGGGCATCGTGCTGCACACCGGCGACTGGAAGATCGATCCCGATCCGCTGCTCGGCGGCGTGACCGACGAGGACGCCATCCGCCGGCTCGGCGACGAGGGCGTGCTGGCCATGGTCTGCGACAGCACCAATGTGTTCGTCGAGGGCGAGGCGGGTTCTGAAGCCGGCGTGCGCGACGCGCTGGCGGCGCTGATCAAGCCGCTCAAGGGCAAGGTCGCCGTGGCCTGTTTCGCCTCCAACGTGGCGCGCATGGACAGCGTCATCCGGGCGGCCCAGGCCGCCGACCGCCGCGTCTGTCTGGCCGGCCGCTCGATGCACCGCATGACCGCCGCGGCCAAGTCCGTCGGGCTGCTCAAGGGCGTGCCGGACTTCGTCAACGACAAGGAAGCCAAGCACTTCCCGGACGACAAGATCCTGTATCTCTGCACGGGCAGCCAGGGCGAAGTTCGCGCGGCCCTGTCGCGCATCGCCCACGGCGACCACCCGCATGTGAAGCTGGGCAAGGGCGACCACGCGATCTTTTCCTCGCGCGTCATCCCGGGCAACGAGATTCCGATCCGCAACCTGCAGAACGGTCTCGCCGACCGGGGTGTGCGGCTCTACACCGAGCGCGACCATCCGGGCATCCACGTCTCCGGCCACCCCTGCCGGGGCGAGCTGGCGCGGATGTACGCCTGGGCCCGGCCGCAGATCGCCGTGCCGACCCACGGCGAACGCCGCCACCTTCTGGAACACGCCGCCTTCGCCACCGACCTGCAGGTCAGCCAGACCGTCGCCCCGCGCAACGGCGACATGGTCCGACTGGCTCCCGGCCGCGCCGCGATCATCGACGAAGTCACCGCCGGCCGGCTGTACGTCGACGGCGGGGTGATGACGCCCGAGAACGGCGACGCCCTGCGCGAGCGCCGCCACGCCGCGCACAACGGGGTGCTGATCGTGTCGATCGCCCTCGACGGCAAGGGCCGCATCGTCTCCGGACCGCAGGTGCTGGCGCTGGGCCTGCCCGGCGACCGCGAGAACCCGCTGGAAGACACCCTCGACAGCCTGGCCGAGGAAGCCGAACAGGCGGTCAAGCGCTTGCCGGCCGAGGAGCGCGATCACGACGAGGTCGTCGAGAACGCGATCTCCCGCGCGGTCAAGAAGGCCGCCTTCCGCGTCTGGGACCGCAAGCCGGTGGTGGAGACGACGGTGTTGCGGATCTAGGAGGCAGCTTGCGTCCTTCGACACGCCTGCTTCGCAGGCTGCTCAGGATGACGTAGATGGGCTGCGAAAAATGTACGTCATGCTGAGCAGCGCCGCAGGCGCGTGTCGAAGCACGCAAGGAGAGCACACCCATGATCGGCAAACTCAACCACGTCGGCGTCGCCACGCCCTCCATCGACGAGTCGCTGAAGATGTATCGCGACCTGCTGGGCGCGACGTCCTACACCGACAAATGGGCCATGCCCGAGCAGGGCGTGTGGGTCTGTTTCGTCAACCTGCCCAACAGCCAGATCGAGCTGATCGAGCCCTACGGCGAGAAGAGCCCGATCCACGGCTTCCTGGCCAAGAACCCCAAGGGCGGCCAGCACCACATCTGCTTCGAGGTGGAGAACATCTACGAAGCCCGCGACGCTCTGGTGGCCAAGGGCGCGACCGTGCTCGGAGAACCGCGCATCGGCGCCCACGGCACCCTGATCATCTTCGTGCATCCCAAGGACATGGGGGGCATGCTGGTCGAGCTGATGGAAACGCCCAAGGGGGAACACCACGCATGAGCCTGTTCACCGGAGTCGCCATCTACCTGACCCTCTGGTGGACGGCCCTGTTCGCCATCCTGCCGCTGGGCACGAAGACCTATGCGGAATCCGGCATCGAGGTGAAGGACGGCGGCGACCCCGGCGCGCCGGTGAACCCGAACCTCAAGCGCAAGTTCATCACCACGACCTGGGTCTCGGCCCTGCTGTGGATCGCGCTGTGGCTTGTGCTGAAGTTCCACCTCGTCTCATTGCCGAATTTCCCGGCCGCCTGAGCAAAATCGCCCACGGTTTCGGCACGAGGCGCATGCGGCGGTCACACGCGCCCAAAAACTGGGCGATTGTCACGACGTGACGCGTTCGGCGGCGGTCAACACTGCCCGCGAGGCGAGTCGAGGCTAGGTTCGGGTCATGGCGGACCGGTTCTCCGGTCCTGCTCCATGGCGTTTTTCCCCGACGATGACTTGCAAGGCCGCCGGCTCAGCCGGCGGCCTTCTTTTCGTCGCCGCGTTGCCAACGCGGGCGACCAGAGGCTAAGTCAGCCCCGTCCATTCAAGGGGTTGCCATGCGCCTGTCGCGCTATTTTCTGCCTGTGCTCAAAGAGGCGCCGTCCGACGCCCAGATCGTCTCCCACCAGCTGATGCTGCGCGCCGGCATGATCCGTCAGGAGGCGGCCGGCATCTACGCCTGGCTGCCGCTGGGCCTGCGGGTGCTGAAGAAGGTCGAGCAGATCGTCCGCGAGGAGATGGATCGCGCCGGCGCCGTCGAGCTGCTGATGCCGACGATCCAGCTGGCCGACCTGTGGCGCGAGAGCGGCCGCTACGACGCCTACGGCGACGAGATGCTGCGCATCACCGACCGCCACAAGCGCGACCTGCTCTATGGGCCCACCGCCGAGGAGGTCGTGACCGACATCTTCCGGGCCTATGTGAAGAGCTACAAGGACCTGCCGCTCAACCTCTACAACATCCAGTGGAAGTTCCGCGACGAGCGCCGCCCGCGCTTCGGGGTGATGCGCGGCCGTGAGTTCCTGATGAAGGACGCCTACAGCTTCGACCTGACCGAGGCCGACGCCCGAGCGGCCTACAACCGCATGTTCATCGCCTATCTGAACCTGTTCGCGCGCATGGGTCTTAAGGCCGTGCCGATGAAGGCCGACACCGGCCCGATCGGCGGCGATCTGAGCCACGAGTTCATCGTGCTGGCCGATACCGGCGAGAGCCAGGTGTTCTGCCACAAGGACCTGGTCGAGATGGGCGCGCCCGGCCCGGACGTCGACTGGTTCGGCGACCTGCAGCCGCTGGTCGACCAGCGCACGGCCCTCTACGCGGCCACCGAGGAGATGCACGACGAGGCCGCCTTCGCCGCCGTGCCGGCCGAAGACCAGATTTCCGCCCGCGGGATCGAAGTCGGCCATATTTTCTACTTCGGACAGAAATACTCCTTGCCGATGAAGGCCAGTGTCACCGGCCCGGACAGCCAGGAGCACACCGTGCACATGGGCAGCTATGGCGTCGGCGTCTCGCGCCTGCTCGGCGCGATCATCGAGGCCAGCCACGACGACGGCGGCATCATCTGGCCGGAAAGCGTCGCACCGTTCGACGTGGCGGTGATC
Organism: Caulobacteraceae bacterium; assembly: GCA_947479185.1. Lineage (GTDB taxonomy): Bacteria > Pseudomonadota > Alphaproteobacteria > Caulobacterales > Caulobacteraceae > Caulobacter. The sequence continues at coordinate 1,951 of CANJYY010000109.1, read as the reverse complement.
AATCTGCGCGTCGGCGACGAAGCCTGCGACGCGGCCTGCGAGCAGGCCTATGCGGCGATCCACGCCGCCGGCAAGACGGCCCTCTATGACGACACCGGCGAGCGCCCGGGCGGCAAGTTCGCCAAGGCCGACCTCATCGGTCTGCCCTGGCAGCTGATCATCGGTCCCAAGGGTCTGGCCGAGGGCAATGTCGAGCTGAAGAACCGCGCCACCGGCGAGCGTTCGACCGCGCCGCTGGCCGAGATGCTGGCCCGCCTGACGGCGAAGGCGGCCGCGTGACCAAGCCCGCCGGCACCGTCGCGGCGCCCTTCGGGGTGTGGGAGCGCGCCATCGCCGGCCGCTATCTGCGCGCCAAGCGCAAGCACGGGGGCGTCGGCCTGATCTCGGTGATCTCCTTTGTCGGCATCACCCTGGCGGTGCTGGCGCTGATCACGGTGATGAGCGTGATGAATGGCTTCCGCACGGAGCTGCTCGACCGCATCCTCGGCTTCAACGGCCACGCCTATGTCACCGGGGCGCCGCTGGGCAGCCCCGACCGCGCCGCCGTGGTCACCCGCCTGCGCGCCGTGCCCGGCGTCAAACAGGTCATCCCGGTGGTCGAGGGCCAGGCCATGGTGCTCGGCCCCAGCCAGATCGCCGGCGCGATCGTCCGCGGCGTCACGCCCTCGGATCTGGCGGCGACGACCATCGTGGCCAGCAACATCAAGGCTGGCTCGCGCGACGGCTTCGGCCAGGGCGAGTACGGCGGCGAACTGATCCTGCTCGGCGACCGGCTGGCCGCCAGCCTCGGCGTTGCGCCCGGCGACTCCGTGGCCCTGATCTCGCCCACCGGCGCGGCGACCGCCTTCGGCACCAGCGTGACCCAGAAGGACTACACCGTCGGGGGCGTGTTCTCGGTCGGCATGAGCGAGTACGACCAGGCGTTCATCTATATGCCGCTGGAGCAGGCCCAGCTGTTCTTCGGTCGCGACAACACGGTCGACGCGATCGAGATCATGCTCGACGACCCCGACGCGGTCGAGGCGATCAAGCCGATGCTGGCGGGCGCCGCGGGCCCCGGCGCGATCGTCACCGACTGGACGCAGAAGAACCAGAGCTTCTTCGAAGCCCTGCAGGTCGAGCGCGCGGCCATGCGGCTGATCCTGATGCTGATCGTCGCCATCGCGGCGATGAACATCATCTCGGGCCTGATCATGCTGGTGAAGAACAAGGGCCGCGACATCGGCATCCTGCGCACCATGGGGGCGGGGCAGGGGTCGATCATGCGCATCTTCTTCATGTCGGGCGCCGCCATCGGCGTGGCCGGCACGGCCACCGGCCTGCTGCTGGGCGTGCTGCTCTGCGTCAACATCGAAGCGGTGCAGAAGGCCGTCGAATGGGTCACCGGCGCCAATGTGTTCAACGCCGACGTCTATTTCCTGACCCATGTCCCGGCGAAGGTCGAATGGAGCGAGGTGGCCCTGATCACCGGCTGGTCGCTGTTCATGAGCTTCGTCGCCACCCTGTTCCCGGCCTGGCGCGCCTCGCGCATCGATCCGGTCGAGGCCCTGCGTTATGAGTAGCCCCGTCCTGTCCCTGCGCGGCGTGACCCGCACCTACGTCACCGACGCCGGCGAACTGCCGGTGCTCAAGGGCGTCGATCTCGACGTCTCGCCGGGCGAGATCGTCGGCCTGATCGGCCCGTCCGGCTCGGGCAAGTCGTCGCTGCTGCACGCGGCGGGCCTGCTGGAGCGGCCCGACGGCGGCACGGTGACCGTCGCCGGCCAGGACTGCACGAAGCTGGGCGACCGGCCGCGCACCCGCATGCGGCTGGGGACCATCGGGTTCGTCTACCAGTTCCACCATCTGCTGCCGGAGTTCTCGGCGCTGGAGAACGTGGCCATGCCGGCGATGATCGCCGGCCGCAGCCGCGCCTGGGCCGGGGAACGGGCCGAGGTGCTGCTGACCCGCC
>CANJYY010000108.1 GCA_947479185.1 Caulobacteraceae bacterium | reverse complement strand
CCGGCCAGGATGCGCCGGCCGCGCTCCGGCTCCACGGGCCGCAGGTCGCGCGGATTGGCCGCCATGCCGTCCGGCTTCGGCCCGGCCAGCATCATGCGGTGGAAGGGGGTGCCGAACCATTCCCGCTCGGCCAGCCGACGGGCGCTTTCGCCGACGGCCTGCAGGGCGAGCGCGGCGGAGGAGGCGGAAGGCAGGCGGGGCGCGTCCATCCCGCCGGGCTCAGGCGCCCTTCAGGGCGCGGATGTTCGCGGCGTAGGCGTCCGGGCCGCCCTTGAACACGGCCGAGCCGGCGACCAGGGCCGTGGCTCCGGCGGCGACGCATTGCGGCGCGGTGACGGGCGTGACCCCGCCGTCGACTTCCAGGTCGATGGCGCAGCCCGAGGCGTCGATCATCTTCCGCAGGCGCTCGATCTTCTTCAGCTGCGCGCCGATGAAGCTCTGGCCGCCGAAGCCCGGGTTGACGGTCATCACCAGCAAGAGGTCGATGTCCTCGAGGATCCACTCGACGCATTCGACCGGGGTCGCGGGGTTGAACACCACCCCCGCCTTGCAGCCCAGCTCGCGAATCCGCTTCAGCGAGCGGTGCAGGTGCGGCCCGGCCTCTGGGTGGATGCTGAGGATATTGGCCCCCGCGGCGGCGAACGCCTCGAGATACGGATCGGCCGGGGCGATCATAAGATGCACATCGAACGGGATCGAGACGTGCGGCCGCAAGGCCTTCACGATGTCGGGACCGAGGGTGATGTTGGGCACGAAATGTCCATCCATCACGTCGATGTGCAGCCAGTCGGCGCCGGCGGCTTCGACAGCGCGGCATTCCTCGCCCAGACGGGCGAAGTCCGACGCCAGGATAGACGGAGCGATAAGGGGGGCGGCCATGCCTTGCTCTAGCCGGATGGGCCCGGCGGGACAAGGACGGCCGCCCGACAAGATGCTCCCCTCCGGGGGAGCTGTCGCCGCGAAGCGGTGACTGAGGGGGTCGTTCCGCGCCGGCGGCTGCCTCCTCCGTCCCTCCTTCGCCCCAGGGCTTCGGAGGGCCACCTCCCCCCCGGGGAGGGATCCACGGGTCAGCCCTTGCGGACCATCCGGGCGGCGAAGAATCCGTCGATGCCGCCTTCGAGATGGTGCGGCAGGATGCGCAGCCAGCCCTCGGGGTTGATACTGGCGGCGGGGGCTCCGCCTTCGCCGGCCGTGACCGGGGCGGTAGTGAACTCCGGATGCCGCGTCAGGAAGCCGCGCACCTGGGCCTCGCCCTCTTCCGGTTCCAGCGAACAGACGCAGTAGACCAGCCGGCCGCCGGGCTTCACCCGGGCGGCGGCGCTATCGAGCATCCGCGCCTGCACCGTCGCCAGGCTGGCGATGTCGCCGGGCGCCGCGGCCCACAGCACGTCCGGATGGCGGCGGAAGGTGCCGGTGGCCGAGCAGGGGGCGTCGAGCAGCACGGCGTCGAAGGTCCGCTTGTCCGGCCAGGACCGGGCGTCGGCGGTGATGACCTCTGCGGTCAGCTTCAGCCGGGCGAGGTTCTCGGTGACGCGCGTCAGCCGGTCGGCGGAGCGGTCGAGGGCGACCACGCTCGCGCCGGCGGCGGCCAGTTGCAGCGTCTTGCCGCCGGGCGCGGCGCACAGGTCGAGCGCCGTCTCGCCGGGCTGGACATCCAGCAGCCGGGTCGGGATCGCCGCGCCGGCGTCCTGAACCCACCAGCGGCCCTCGTCGAAGGCCGGCCATTCGGCGAGGTCGCCGCGCTTGCGGGTGCGGATCGAACCGCCGGGCAGCACCTCGCCCTCCAGCAGTTCGGCCAGGGCGGCGGCGTCGGCCGGATCCCTGGCCGACAGGTCAGTGGCCGGTTCGTCGGCAATGGCGGCGGCGATGGCGCGGGCCTGTTCGGGCCCATAGGCCGCCTGCCAGCGGGCCATCAGCCACGACGGGGCCAGGGTCTCGGGATCGTCGGCCGGCCGGCCGTCGCGCTGCAGGCCGCGCAGGATGGCGTTGATCAGGCCCTTGAACGACCGCGTCGGCTTCAGCCGGTCGGCGATGGCCACGGTGGTCGAGACGGCGGCGTGGTCGGGCACATCCATCCAGAACAGCTGGGTCATGCCCAGCCGCAGCAGGGTGCGCACCCGTTCGGGCGGCTCGCGCTGGAGCTTCGGGGCCAGGGCCCGGTCGATGGTCCCCAGCCGCCGCAGGGCGGCCATGGTCAGGGCGCGGGCGAAGGCCCGGTCGCGGGGCGCCAGGCCCCGTCCGGCCGATCCGGCCAGGGCTTCGTCCAGCCCGGTCCGGCGCGACAGGGCCGCTTCCAGGAACTGGGCCGCCGCCTCCCGCGCGGGGAGGCCGATGTCTTCATGCTCGCTCACCCGCGCCCCGTGCCCTGTCCGGGCGCGCGGCGCAAGGGCGCGGTCATGTCGCCGGCTTGCGGTGGCTGGTGAAACGCTTGCCTCCGGACGGACGGGCGCTATCCGACACGCGTTCCGTCAAACCCTGTCGCGAAGCCCTGTTCGCAGGCCGGAGCCGTGATAAATCCTGGCCATGGAAAATGACGCCGAAGATGACCGCCCGCCGGGCGCAAACCCCGACGCTGTGCTGACGCCGGCCGCGCGTCGGGCGCTGGAAGAGGCCGCCGCGCGCCGCGCCGCCATGCCGCCCGCGGATCTCCCGCCGGAAGAGGGCGGTCCCTCCGGACCCGAGCCAACGCGCTATGGCGACTGGGAGCGCAAGGGCCTGGCCAGCGACTTCTAGGGTCGCGCGGGGCGAGCTTTAACCACGCCGCCCTCGCGCCTCAGGCGCAACCGGTCGCCGCGCCCCCCTGGCTCGATCTAGGCTGGCGGTTCACGGCGCTGGAGGCGGCCATGATCAGGTGGATAGTCCGGGTTTCGATGGCGGTGGTCAGCCTGCTGGTGCTGGCCCGCGCCGCCGCCGCCTATGAACCGCCGTCGCCGCCGTCGCCGCCCCAGGCCGCCTATGTCGCCGGGCCGCCTCCGGGTGACGGCTATGTCGCGGTCGGCCAGTACGGCGAAGACGGCTATGCCTACGGCCAGGCGTCGTCCGCACAATCCTATCCGGTCGGCCCCTATCCCGCGGCGGCCTACCCGCCCCAGGGCCAGGGCGGCTACGTCCCGGCGTCGGGACCCTGCTGCGAGGCCGGCGGCTATCCGCCCGCGCCGCCGCCCCAGGCCTACTATCCGCCCGCGCAGGGCCCCTGCTGCCAGCCGGTCGGTTATCCCGCGCCGGCCTGTTGCGAGCCGGCCCACTGGCCGCCGCCGATCTATCACCAGACCTCCGGCGCGCCGTCCTGCGGCGCCTGTGGCGCCCCGCCGCCCCAGACGGCCTATCCGCCGCCGGGGGGCTACGAATCGGGGTGCGGCGGCGGTTGCGGCTATCCCGTTCCCGCGCCGCCGCCGTCCTGCGGCGGTCCGTGCGGCGGCTATCCGCCCCCGCCCTGCGCCGCGCCGCGCGATCCCCGCTATCCGCCGGCCTGCGGCGAGGTGCGGCTGGGCGACGGCTTCTTCTGGGGCGGCGGCGGGGTCGGACCGGAGGTGGTCTATGGCGGCGGTGGCGGCGGTTACGCCTATGCCGGCGCCACCGCGTCGGCCTCGTCCTGGGCCAGCGCCAGCGCGAGCGCCCGGATCAGCATCGGCGGCAAGGGCGGGGGCGGTCATCGTCCGCCGCCGCGTCGCCCGCCGTCACACGGCTGCGGCTGCCACTAGGCCGGCTGAAGGCTGCCGGACATCTCGTCGGCGATGCGTCGCGCGGCGTCGCGTGGATCGGCCGCGGCCGTCACCGGACGGCCGACCACCAGATGGCTGGCCCCCGATTGCAGTGCTTCCAGGGGCGTCGCCGCCCGGGCCTGGTCGTCCTTGCCGGCCCAGGCCGGCCGCACGCCCGGGGTGATCACCAGAAAGTCCGGACCGCCGATCCGTCGCGCCAGCGCCGCCTCGTGCGGACTGGCCACGACGCCGTCGGCGCCGGCGTCGATCACCTGGCGGATGCGGCGCTCGACCAGTTGTTCGACACCCATGCCATAGCCGATCTGCGCCAGATCCTGGCCGTTCAGGCTGGTCAGCACCGTCACGCCGACGATCTTCGCCTGCTTGTCTGAACCGCGCCCCTTGACCGCCGCCGCCAGCACCTGCGGCTGGGCGTGGACGGTCAGGATATCGCAGGCGCCCGAGCCGACGATGGCGGCGGTGGCCTTTTCGACCGTCGCGCCGATGTCATGCAGTTTCCAGTCGAGGAACACCTGCCGGCCGCGGGCCTTGAGGTCCTTCGCCATCTCCATGCCGCCGACGGCCAGCATCTGCAGGCCGATCTTGTAGAAGCCGACCGCGTCGCCGAGCGTCTCGACCATCGCCTCGGCGTCGGCGCGGCCAGGCAGGTCGAGGGCGATGATCAGGCGCGGATCGGCGGACATGCGATTTCTCCCGCCCCCCGGGGGAGGCGCGCGGACGTGATTTGGGCTAAGACGCGTGCATGAGCCCGTCCGAATACGCCGTCAACTTCTTCGTCGCCCTGTTCGCCCTGCTGGATCCGATCGGCAACGTGCCGGTGTTCGCCGCCGCGACCGCCGGCGCCGTCGCGGCCGGCCGGCGCTGGGTGGCGGTCTATATCGCGCTGTTCGCCTTCGCCTTCATGACCTTCTTCTTCTTCACCGGCCTGTCGCTGCTGGAGTTTTTCGGCATCTCCCTGCCGGCCTTCCGCATCGCCGGCGGGGTGATCCTGTTCCTGATGGGACTGGAGATGGCGCGGGACGATTTCACCGCGATGTTCTCCGACGCCGCCGAGGGGGCCGAGGCCGAGGGGCCGCGCGCCTATGCCCGCCGCCGGTTCGAGCGGCTGGTGGTGCCGTTCGCCATGCCGCTGCTGATCGGGCCGGGCGCTATCTCGACGGTGATCATCTACGCCAGCGGGGCCAAGGCGCTGGGCATCCAGGGCTTGGTCGTCGGCGTGGCGGTGATCGCCGCCGTGTCCGTGCTGACCATGGTCTGCTTCTGGCTGACGCCGCTGATCTCGCGGATCCTCGGCCGGATCGGCATGACCATCATCGTGCGGGTTCTGGGCCTGATCCTCTGCGCCATGGCCGTTCAGTTCGTGATCATCGGCGTGGCCGACACCGCCCGCGGCGTGATCATCAAGACCAACGTCTCGGCGCCCTACGCTGCGGAGAAGTAGACCGCGGGGACAGGCACTTCAGTGCGTGTCCCCGCCTGTCAGACCTTCCGGAACCGGCTTCCCTGGCTGGCCATCAGGGCCAGAGCCCAGTCGTCGGGCAGGATCTTGACGATCGCGGCGATGATCTTGTTGGGCACGCCGGTGACGCAGACCGGACGGTTGGCCTCGGCCGCCTCATAGCCCGTGGCCGCGACCTCGTCGGCGCCGAGCCACAGCCATTCCGGCGTCGACTGGCTGATCTGCGCCCGGGTGGCGTTGACGTCGTGGAATTCCGACCAGGTGAAGCCGGGGCAGAGGGCGGTGACATGCACGCCCGTCGCCTGGTTCTCCAGGTGCAGGCTCTGCGAGAACTTGATCAGGAAGCTCTTGGTCGCCGCATACAGGGTGTGGCCGGCCGTGCCGGGCGCCAGGCCCGCCAGGGAGGCGACGTTGACGATGCGGCCGAACCTGCGCCCGATCATGCCGGGCAGGACCTTGTGGGTCAGGTCGCAGACCGCGATCAGCATGACCTGCAGCATGGCGCGCTGGTCGGGCCACTCGGTGGCCGAATAGGCGCCGGGCAGGCCGTATCCGGCGTTGTTGACCAGGGCGTCGACGACGCGACCGTGGGATTCCACCTCGGCGAGGATGGCGTCGCTCGCGCCCGGCTCGGCCAGGTCGGCGGCGATGACCAGCGCCTCGACGCCAAATCGCAGGCGAATCTCGGCCGCGAGAGTCTCGAGACGGTCGGTGCGGCGGGCGGTCAGGGCCACGTCATAGCCGTGGCTGGCGTAGATGCGGGCGAAAGCGGCGCCGATGCCGGCGGAAGCGCCGGTGATCAGCGCGAGGCGACGAGCCATGCGGGCGGGACCCTTGAGGAACTGGAACCTCTAGATTGTCCTGCCCGCCGACCCGGTCAAGCGGCGTCAGGTCCGCGCGGTCAGTTCGTCGCCCACGGCGCCGCGCCCGGACGTCCTACGGTCGATCCGCGGCGGCCTTGAGCAGATCGGCGACGGTGATCCGCGACAGCCGTTCGGAGGCCGCCGTGTCCGCCGCCACGATCGCCGCGCTGACGGCGTCGGGGATCATCTCGCCGACCGGACAACCCTTGACCCCCGGCGGGGCGACTCCCAGGTGGGTGCAGCCGCCGACGGCGCGCAGCACCACATCGAGCCGGATCGTCGCGGGATCGACCTTCAGCCAGGCCCCGCCGCCGGCGCCGGCGCGGGTGTCGATCAGGCCGGCGCGCGCCAGCATGGCCGTCACGCGACGGACCACCACGGGGTTGGTCGGCATCGAGGCGGCCAGCTCGGCGCTCGAAATGGCATGCTCCGCCGATGTCGCCTGCTTGTGGGCGAGATAGGCGAGCGCGTGCGCCGCAACCGGGAATTTCTGACTGTCTGACATGATCGGACCTGAAAGGTAGGAAAGGCGCGGCCCCGGCGCCACGAAAATCGTCGAACGGACCGTGCGGCGGCGCATTGAACACCCTGCGGATTGGGTGTATCGCCCGCGCCGCACTCGCTAGGGACTTGGCGTCGGGACTTTCCCGGCGTGATCCCGGAGGGATCTTATGGCTTCCGAAGCCCCTGGCGCGACCACTCCTTCTTCAGCGGTCCCGAACCCGACTCCCGCCCCCTCCGCAGACGGCCACGGCAGCCAGAGCTTCTGGGCCCTGGCGCTCGGCTCGATCGGCGTGGTGTTCGGCGATATCGGCACCAGCCCGCTGTACGCCATGCGCGAGGCGCTGGCGCATTCGCGCAACAGCGCCTCGACCGAGCACGCCGTGCTCGGCGTGGTGTCGCTGGTGATCTGGGCGCTGTTCCTGGTCGTGACGGTCAAGTACGTCCTCCTGCTCATGCGAGCCGACAACAAGGGCGAGGGCGGCACCCTGGCCCTGATGGCCCTGGCCCGGCGGACCCTGTCCAAGACCACGGGCAAGCGCTCGGCGGCGGTGTTCTTCCTTGGCGTGATCGGCGCGGCCCTGTTTTACGGCGACGGCATCATCACCCCGGCCATCTCGGTTCTGTCGGCGATGGAAGGCCTGAAGGACGCACCGGGCATGGGCGCGCGGGTCGAGCCCTACATCCTGCCGATATCGGCGGTGATCCTGGTCGGGCTGTTCATGGTCCAGTCGCGGGGCACCCACAAGGTGGCGGCCTTCTTCGGCCCGATCACCCTGGTGTGGTTCCTGATCCTGGGGGCGCTGGGCCTCTATCACCTCGGTGAAAACCTCGGCATCTTCTGGGCCTTCAACCCCTGGTACGGCCTGCGTTTCCTGTTGGAAAACGGCTTCCTGGGCTTCGTCATTCTCGGCAGCGTGTTCCTGGCCGTCACGGGGGCGGAGGCGCTCTACGCCGACATGGGCCATTTCGGCAAAGGGCCGATCCGCGCCTCCTGGCTGGTGGTGGTCTTCCCCTGCCTGGCGCTGAACTACCTCGGCCAGGGCGCCTTCATTCTCGCCCATCCGTCCGCGCGCCATAATCCGTTCTGGGAAATGGTGCCGCAGTTCGCCTACTGGCCCGTGCTGGTGCTCGGCGCCTGCGCCACGGTCATCGCCAGCCAGGCGGTGATCACCGGGGCCTTCTCGGTCACGCAACAGGCCGTGCAGCTGGGCCTGCTGCCGCGCATCGACATCCGCCGCACCTCGGAGACCCAGGCCGGCCAGATCTATGTGCCGCAGGTCAACACCATGCTGATGATCGGCGTG
>CANJYY010000107.1 GCA_947479185.1 Caulobacteraceae bacterium | reverse complement strand
GTGGTCGCCTGGCCGCAGCGCCAGGGTCCCGGCCGCGCCCAGGGCCAGCACGCCGCCTCCGGCCAGCATCAGACGACGGCGATCAAGGGGCAGCGGCATGGCAAGGCTCTCGGAAGGGCGGGCCATGAGGGTCGAGCCTGGACCGATGTCCCGTCAAGACGCCTGTACGGCGTCGGCATGGAACAGGCGCGTCCGTGAGCCGTTGGCGGAGGGTAACGTCAGAACAGGTGATCGCCATGACCAACAACACGCAGAAGACCGACGGCTCGCAGCCCGGTGTGATGGGCGACGGCACCGAGGAGCAGAACCTCGGCCAGCCGGGCCATCCGGAAGCCCGCATCACCGAAGCCGAGGTGAAGGACGCCTTCGGCAAGACCGACAAGCCGGCCGGCGACCACAAGCCCGCGAAGTAGGCGGCAGGGGGGACACGCGGTAGACTGCGTGTTCCCCTGCCGGAGACCCTGACTCGTGACCGACACGCCGGACCAGCCGCCGCCCGACGAAACGCCGATGCAGAAGGCCCTGCGGCTCAAGCAGGCGGCGCTCGACGCCCGGCCCAAGGCCCCGCGCGGCGGCCGCTTCCAGCGCGAGCAGGCGGCCGCCCACGCGTCGGCCTCGAAATCAAAGCCCTGGATGTCGCGCTAGCCGCTCGGGGACATGCCCTTCAGTGCGTGTCCCCATCAGCTTGAAGCGGCAGGGTACACGTACCGAAGACGGTACATGCCCCCGCGCTTGTCAGGCGTTGAAGTTCAGCTTCAGGCCCGGACGCGGCCATTTGGCCTTGTAGAGCTTGCCGGTGCCCGAGGCGGTGATCCAGGCGGTGGTCATGTCCGGACCGCCGAAGCAGATGTTGGTCACCAGGATGTCCGGGAACGGATAGTGCTCGGTCGAGCCATTCGGGTCGAAGGCGGTGATGCCGCCGTTGATGATCGTCGCCACGCAGACCTTGCCGCCGGCCTCGACCGCCAGGCTGTCGAGCAGCTGGAAGCCCGGCAGGTTGCAGACCACCCGGCCCGGCTGGAACGGCGGCGGTTCGGCCAGCACGCCCGGTTCGGCGATGTCGAACGCCCACAGCCGGCCGAGGTTGGTGTCGGCCATGTAGACGACCTTTTCATCCGGCGAGAGGCCCACGCCGTTGGGCGAGATGAAGTGGTCGCGCTGGCGGCTGATGTGGCTGCCGTCCGTCTTCGCGTAGTAGAGCGCGCCGTTCTTGCGGCCGTCCGGCGTGGTGCAGCCGTGGTCGGTGAACCACATGCCGCCCTGCTTGTCGAAGACCAGGTCGTTGGGGCCGACCAGGCGCTTGCCGTCACAGCTGTCGTAGACCGTCTCGACCTTGCCGGTGGCGATGTCGACGCGCTGGATCGAGCCGCCGACGTGGCTGGCCGGCGTCGGGCCGGGGATCAGCAGGCCCTGGGTGTCCATCCACTCGAAGCTGCCGCCGTTGTTGGTGACATAGATCGCGCCGTCCGGGCCGATGGCCGCGCCGTTCGGACCGCCGCCGGTCTCGGCGACCACCGAGGTCTTGCCGTCCGGCGTGACGCGCGTCAGCCGCTGGCCGGCGATTTCGGTGAAGATCACCGACCCGTCGTTCATGGCGATGGGGCCTTCGGGGAACCGCAGTCCCTCCGCGACGAGTTCGATATCCATGCGACGCACTCCCTGATTTTTTCGTTGCAGGGATAGAACCGCCTGACGCCGCGTCAGCGCAAGCCGCCTTCGGCTAGCGGCGCTCGAGAACCCGGAAGATGAAGGCGTGGTCGTCGCCCTCGCCGGCGGGATGGGCCTCGCGTCGCACTTCGGTCCAGCCGGATTCGTCGAACGCCGGGAAGAAGACATCGCCCTCCGGCGCGGCATCGACCTCGGTGATGTACATCCGCTTGGCCCGGGGCAGGGCCAGGGCGTAGAGGGCCGCGCCGCCGATGACGCAGACTTCCTCGGCCCCGTCTTCCTCGGCCTGTTCGCGGGCGATCTCGAGCGCCTCGCCGAAGCTTTCGCAGACCACCGCCCCGTTGGGCTCGAACGAGCCGTCCTTCGACAGGACCAGGTTGAGGCGACCGGGCAGGGGCTTGAACGGCAGGCTGTCCCAGGTCTTGCGGCCCATGATCACCGGCTTGAACATCGTCACCTGCTTGAACAGGGCGAGGTCCGACTTGAGCCGCCAGGGCAGCTTGCCGCCCGCGCCGATGACGCCGTTGCGGCCGCGTGCGACGGGGCCGAGTGCGATGGGAATGGTCATGGCCCCTGATTAGCCGGTCCGGAGGCGGCTGTCCCGCCATTGATCGCCGCCGGGAGGCCGCTAGGTTGCTGCGCAAACGGGGACGCACATGACTGATCTGGCCTTCGAGATGACCATGCCGCGCACGGGCGCGGCCACGGTGCTGACGCCGCTGGAGCGGCAACTGCCGCCGCCGGGGCCGGGCGAGGCGCGGGTCGCCATCGAGGCGACGGGCGTTGCCTATGCCGACATCGTCATGCGCCAGGGGCTGTATCCCGGCGTGAAGGCCCCGGTGACGCCGGGCTACGACTTCGTCGGCCGGATCGAGGCGCTCGGCGCGGGCGTCGAGGGCTTCGCCGTCGGCCAGCGGGTCGCCGCCCTGACCGTCACCGGCTCCTACGCCAGCCGCCGCAACATCGAGGCCCGCTGGCTGGCTCCGGCCCCCGAGGACGCGCCGGCCGACCGGCTGGTCGCGGGCGTGCTCAACGGCCTGACCGCCTGGCAGATGTTCCACCGCATCGCCGTCGCCGGGCCGGGCGAATGGGTGCTGGTGCACGGCGCGGCCGGGGGCGTCGGCAACCTGCTGCTCGATCTGGCCCGGACGGCCGGGGTGCGCGCCATCGGCACGGCGTCGGCCGGCAAGAAGGCCGTGGTCGAGGCGCGCGGCGGCGTGCACCTCGACTACCGGAGCGGGGACCTGGTCAAACGCATCCGCGACATCTCCGGCGGCGGGGTGGTCGCGGCCTATGACCACATCGGCGGCAAGCATCTGAAGGCCGTGTCCATCGCGTCCCTGCGGCGGGGCGGGACGGCGGTGCTGTACGGCGGCTATGACGCCACCCGCGGCGGCAGGATCCGCCCCGGCGCGCTGATCGACATGGCGCTGAACAACAGCCTCTCCAGCCTGCGCCTGTTCGGCGAGAGCCAGGGCGTGGTCGGCTACAATGTCTCGCTGTGGCGCGACGCGCGGCCCGAGGTCTACCGCCAGGATCTGACCGACATCCTCGCGCGCATCGCCGACGGGCGGATCGACCCGCTGGTCGGGGCCAGCTTCCCGCTGGCAGAGGCGGCGAAGGCGCAGCAGACGCTGGAAAGCAGCGCCGTGGCCGGCAAGGTCGTGCTGCTGCCCTGAGGCGGCGGCGCTTCGGTCAGGGCGCGGTCCAGCCGACGAACAGCAGCGAACGGGCCGGTTGCCTTGGCTGGCCGGTGTCGGGATAGCGGGCGACGACCACGACGCGGGAGCCGTCCGGGACGGCGTACTGCTCGGTCTGGCCGCCGCCGGCCGTGACGCCCGACTGCGGTGCGGCGAAGCCCTCCCTGGCGGCCCAGGCAGCGACGCGTTTGTTGAACCCGGCATGGGCGGCCAGCGGCCCGCGCGACACGACCACGCAGCCCTTCGCGCCGGGCGGGGACGGCGGCGTCGCCAGTTCGAGGGTCAGGGTCCGCTCGCCGATCTCGGCGACCCAGCCCGTGGCGTCCTTGAGGAAGCCGGCCTCGGCGGCGGCCTTGTCGAGCGGGACGCCCCGCGCAATGGCCAGGCAGGCCTGGAAGCCGCGCCAGGCCAGACCTTCGGCGGGGCCGGCGACGGTCGCCGCGGGCGGCGGCCCGGAGGGGGCGGGCGCCTGGGCCCCGGCCGGCAGGGCGGCGAGGACGACGCAGGCGGCGAGGGCGCGGGCGAGCGGTTTCAGCATGGCGTCCTGACTACCGCGCCGGGCGCTGGCTGTCAGCGGGCCTTGCGGGCGTCGAGATAGTCGGAGAGCCGGCCGAGCGCCCGGTCGATCTTGGGGAACAGCCATGCGATGGGGACCGAGAGCAGGGCCAAGGTCCCGAACACGACCAGCGCGTTTGTGATGAAAGGATCCATCAGGCGATCTCCCTGCGCTTCATATAGCGCAGGATCGCGAAAGCCGCGACCAGACAGATCGCGCCGAGGAGGGCCCCAATGGCGCTTCGGAACCAGTCGGCCGCCCTCGTGGCGTCGACAATCGGCGCGACAAGAGAGCCGATCAGCAAAGATAGTCCGATTGCGTTGACGCCGTTCGCCGCCAGTTTCACGCGCTCCTTGCGCACTTCGGGGTCGAGATGGCGCAGATCGTGGACGGGAGGTGGTGCGTCGCTTGTCACCGGCTCAATGTGAACGAACCGGAAACAACTTTCAAGCGCATCGCGTCGCGACTAAACCGCGATCGGGGCCTTGATGCCGGGATGAGCCTGGTAGCCCTCGACGATGAAGTCCTCGTACTCGAAGGCGAACAGGTCGCGTTTCGGCGCCAGCGTCAGGGTCGGGAAGGGCAGGGGCTCGCGGCGGAGCTGCTCCTTCGCCTGGTCCAGATGGTTCAGATAGAGGTGCGCGTCGCCGAAGGTATGGATGAACTCGCCCGGCTGCAGGCCGACGACCTGGGCCATCATCTGCGTCAGCAAGGCGTAGCTGGCGATGTTGAACGGCACACCGAGGAAGACGTCGGCGCTGCGCTGGTAGAGCTGGCAGCTCAGCTTTCCGTCGGCGACGAAGAACTGGAACAGGCAGTGGCAGGGCGGCAGCGCCATGTCGTCGACATCGGCCGGGTTCCAGGCGCTGACGATGTGGCGACGGCTGTTCGGATTGGTCTTCAGGCTTTCGACCACGGCGCTGATCTGGTCGATCACCCGGCCGTCGGGCGCCGTCCAGCTGCGCCACTGGCGGCCGTAGACCGGGCCCAGTTCGCCGGACTCGTCGGCCCATTCGTCCCAGATCTTCACGCCGCGTTCCTGCAGCCAGCGGACGTTGGTGTCGCCGCGCAGGAACCAGAGCAGCTCGAGGATGATCGACTTGAGGTGAAGCTTCTTTGTCGTCAGCAGCGGGAAGCCGCGCGACAGGTCGAAGCGCATCTGCCGGCCGAAAACGCCGAGCGTGCCGGTCCCGGTGCGGTCGCCGCGCTGCACGCCATTGGCCATGATGTCGGCCAGCAGGCCGAGATACTGCCGCTCCGGATGGTCGGCCGGGGCCTTTTCCTGGACGGCGATGACGGGCGCGAGGGCGTTCATGATGACCTGGAGCGTCGCCCCGAATCACTCCCGCGCCAAGTCACGATGCGCAACCGTCCACAGGGGACTCAGCCGGCGAAGCCGCCCTCGTCGAGGAACACCTGTTCCTCCGGCGTGGTCTCGCGGCCCATCATGGCGTTGCGATGTGGAAAGCGGCCGAAGCGGACGATGATCTCGCGGTGCAGGACCGCGAATTTCAGCGTCTCTTCATCGCCCGTGGCGTCGCGCAGGGCTTCGCACAGGCGCACCGCCAGCTCCTGGTCGGCGAGGTCCTCGGAATGTTCGAACGGCAGGTAGCAGAACGGCCGCAGCTGCGGCTCGATCTCCTGGTCGAAGTCGGACAGCACCATGTGGCGCGCCACCCGCCGGGCCATCGCATCGGTGGCGAAGGCGTGCGGCGACCTGCGCCAGAGGTTGCGCGGGAACTGGTCGAGCAGCAGCAGAAGGGCCAGACAGCCGTCCGCCGAGCCCATCCAGCCGTCGTATTCCCCGCGCGCCGCGCGGAAGTGCACCGGCTCGAACCGCAGGCGCAGGGCCTCGTCGAACCGGTGGTCCTTGCGGAACCACTTCGCCGGTCCGGCGTGGCGCCAGTACCCGATCACATCAACTGGATTGGCCGTCATGCGCCGAAGCTGGCGCAACGCGCGTTTTTGTTCAACCACGGTTCAGGTTCGGACGCGCAACTCTTGGCGCAAAGGGACATAGAGGGACCGGCGAGGCCGGACTCACGGAGCATCACGATGAAGAAGACCATCACCACGGCCCTCGTGCTTTCGCTGCTGGGCAGTACGGCGGCCTTCGCCGAGCAGGACTACGGCGCGCGCGGCCGTCCCCTGCCCAGCGAAGAGGCGGGAACGGCCGATGCGCCGCCGCCGCCCCGCCAGGAGCGTCGTGAAGGCGGTGGTCCGCGCGGTCAGGGTCAGGGCGGGCCGCAGGGTCAGCCCGCGGGCCAGCCTCAGGGCCAGCCGCAAGCGCAGCCGCCGGTGCGGCCGCAGGGGCCGCCGCAAGGTCAGGGCGGCCGGCCCGGCGGTCCGGGCCAGGGCGGCGGCCAGTGGCAGGGTCAGGGCGGATCGGGCGGTCCGGGCGGTCGTCCCGGCCGGCCGACCGGCCAGGGCCAGGGCGGCCAGGGCGCCGGCGGCTGGGACCGGGACAGTGACGGTCGTCCCGACGGACGTCCGCGCGGGCCGGGCGGTTTCACCGGCCGTCCCGGACAAGGTCAGGGCCAGGGCCAGGGTCAGGGCGACTGGGATCGCGATCGCGATGGTCGTCCCGATGGTCGCCCGGGCGGCCGTCCGGACAGTCGTCCCGGACAAGGCCAGGGTCAGGGTCAGGGCGGCTGGGATCGT
The DNA here is from genome assembly GCA_947479185.1 of Caulobacteraceae bacterium. Taxonomy (GTDB): domain Bacteria; phylum Pseudomonadota; class Alphaproteobacteria; order Caulobacterales; family Caulobacteraceae; genus Caulobacter. The sequence continues at coordinate 1,286 of CANJYY010000107.1, read as the reverse complement.
GATCGTGACGGTCGTCCCGATGGACGGCCGGGCGGGCGGCCTGACGGCCGTCCCGGCGGACAGGGCGGACAGGGCGGACAGGGCCAGGGCGGCTGGGACCGCGACCGCGACGGTCGACCCGACGGCCGGCCCGGTGGTCAGGGCCAGGGCCGCGGCGACTGGGATCGTGACGGTCGCGGCGGCGACAGCCGCTGGGACGGCCGGCGTCCGGGCGAAGGCCGCGGCATGCGCGGCCGCGACCAGGGCCGTCACTGGTACGATCAACGCTCCTGGCAGCGGTCCTACCGCTCGCACAACCGCTACCGGATCGCGCCCTACCGCTATCCCAGCGGCTGGTACGCCCGCAGCTGGAGCTTCGGCGACTTCCTGCCGTACGGCTGGTACACCAGTTCCTACTACCTGAACTGGGGGGCCTACGGCCTGCCGTATCCGCCGATCGGCTGTGAATGGGTCCGCGTCGGCCAGGACGCGCTGCTGGTGGATATCTGGACCGGCGAGATCCTGTCCGTCTATTACGGCATCTTCTGGTAGGCGAAGGCCGACCCGTCGATTGAAGCCCCGGAGGCGACTCCGGGGCTTTTTCGTATCCCGGAGGCTGCGATTTCGGGGCGCAGGGCGGCGATTTCGCACCCTTGCCGCCTTGACCTGCGCGCAAAATTCCGCTCGATAGCCCGGCCTTTGTTGCACTGCCGTTGCGCAGGTGCGGCGCAAACGTCCGACCCGGAGAAAAATCATGCGCGTCTACTATGACCGCGACGCCGATCTGGCCCGCATCCTGGACCGGAAGATCGCGATCGTAGGCTATGGCAGCCAGGGCCATGCCCACGCGCTGAACCTCCGCGACTCCGGCCTCAAGAACGTCGCCGTGGCCCTGCGCCCCGGCTCGGCCTCGGCCAAGAAGGCCGAGAGCGAAGGCCTGAAGGTCATGACGGTGGCCGAAGCCGCCGCCTGGGCCGACGGCATCATGATCCTCGCCCCCGACGAGCTGCAGCGCGGCATCTACGAGAACGAGATCGCCCCCAACATCCGTGACGGCGCGGCGCTGCTGTTCGCCCACGGCCTGAACGTGCACTTCGGCCTGATCGAGCCCAAGGCGTCGCTGGACGTGCTGATGGTCGCGCCCAAGGGCCCGGGCCACACCGTGCGCGGTGAGTACCTCAAGGGCGGCGGCGTGCCCTGCCTGATCGCCATCCACCAGAACGCCACCGGCAACGCCATGGACCTCGGCCTGGCCTACGCCAGCGCCATCGGCGGCGGCCGCTCGGGCATCATCGAGACCAACTTCC
>CANJYY010000106.1 GCA_947479185.1 Caulobacteraceae bacterium | reverse complement strand
CTCTGCGCCGTCGCCGCTCACAGCGCGGCGCAGGAGCCGGCTGACGCGCCCTCGCCGCGGATGATGCAGGTCCTGTCGGTCCAGCCGGGCGCCCCCGGCGCGGCCGGCAAGGCCGAGGCCCGGCGCCAGATCGAGGCCCTGCGCGAGGAGCTGCGCCGGCTGGCCTCCCGCCAGGCCCAGAGCAGCCGCGACGTGGCCAGCGCCCGCGGCCGGCTGCAGATGCTCAATGTCCGCGAGACGGCGCTGACGGCCGAACTGGGCCGTGATCGCAACCGCCTGGCCCGCCTGCTCGGCGCCCTGCAGCTGTTCCGCCGAGAACCGCCGCCCGCGCTGCTGGTTCGCCCAGAGGACGCCCGCGACGCGGTGCGCGCGGCCATCCTGATCCGCGCCATGACCCCGGCGCTGGAACGCCGGGCCCGGGCCTACGGGGCCGAAGCGCGCGAGATCGCCGCCCTGCGCCGCCAGGCCGCCTCGGCCAACGAATCGCTGTTCACCAGCGAGAGCCTCGCGGCCGACCGGCGGGGCGATGTCGAGAAGCTGCTGACCGAACAGGCCGCCATCGAGCGCCAGTATCAGGGCGACGCCATCGCCGCCGGTCGCGAGGCGGGCAGTCCGGGCCAGCTGGCCGACAGCTTTCCCCGCGTGACCGGCCCCGACAGCGGTCCGGGCGCCCTGCTGCGCCCGGCCGGTGCGGCCCAGACGCGCGGCTTTGGCGGCGACCTGCCCAATGGCGGCCGCGCCGAAGGTGTCTCTTTCCGCGCCAGAAACGGCGCGCCGGTCGCCAGCCCTGCTCAAGGCGTGGTTGAATTCGCTGGGCCGGTGACGGGATGGGGCGTCATCTTGATCCTGAGGACCTCGGGGCCCTACCATCTGGTTCTCGCCGGTCTGGGCGAGGTGACGGCGGCGCCGGGACAGACCATCGCCGCCGGCGCGCCGATCGGACGCATGGCCAAGGGCGGCGAGCCCGAGCTCTATCTGGAGCTCCGGCGGTCCGGATCGCCGATCGATCCGGGGCCCTGGCTGAAAGACGGCGCCGGAGTTGCAGCGGTCAGCCGGTAGAGGACGACAGTCGAAAGTGGATGCCGGTTTCGGCGCCCGCCGTCCTCAGGACAAAGATTGAAGCCGTCAGGCTTCAGGACACAATTTCGGCCCGCGCGCGGGTTCTATAATCAGAACGCGGCGCGTAGGGCCGCACAGGGAGCCTCCAGCAAGGCAATGTTGAAGAAGAACCTCCTGATCGGCGCGTGCGCCTTTGTTCTCGGCGCCGGCACGATGGCCTACGTGGGCCAGAAGGCCGAGGCCACCGCTCAGCCGAGGGCCCAGACCTACAAGATGCTGGAGCTGTTCGGCGATGTCCTCGACATCATCCAGCGGCAGTACGTCGTCGAGGTCGACGACAAGAAGCTGATCCAGGCCGCCCTCGAGGGCATGGTCTCCTCGCTTGATCCCCATTCCGGCTACCTCGCCCCAGAGGGCTTCGAGGACATGCAGGACACCACCCGCGGCGAATACGGCGGGCTGGGCATCGAGATCACCAGCGAAGACGGGGTGGTCAAGATCATCTCGCCGATGGACGGCACCCCCGCCGCTCGCGCCGGCCTGCAGCCGGGCGACTACATCACCGCCGTCAACGGCGAGAGCGTCATCGGCCTGCCGACCAACGAGGCGGTCAAGCTGATGCGCGGCCCCGCCGGCGAAAAGGTCACCCTGACCATCGCCCGCGAGAAGACCGACGCCTTCGACGTCTCCCTGACCCGTGAAGTGATCAAGCCCAAGTCGGTCACGGCCAGGCTCGAAGGCGACTACGGCTACGTGCGCCTGTCGGGCTTCAACGAGAAGGCCACCGAAGAGGTGCTGGCCGCGATCAAGGGTCTGCAGGCGCAGAACCCGAAGATGAAGGGCCTGGTCTTCGACCTGCGCAACAATCCGGGCGGCCTGCTCGACCAGGCGGTCGGCGTGGCCGACATCTTCCTCGACGGCGGCGAAGTGGTCAGCCAGCGCGGCCGCGATCCGCGAGACATCGAACGCTACAACGCCCGTGCCGGCGACCTGCTGAACGGCCTGCCGGTGGTGGTGCTGGTCAACTCCGGCTCGGCCTCGGCCGCGGAAATCGTCGCCGGCGCCCTGCAGGACCGCAAGCGCGCCGAGATCGTCGGCCTGACCAGCTTCGGCAAGGGTTCGGTCCAGACGGTGATCCCGCTGCGCGGCGGCGCCGATGGCGCCCTGAAGATCACCACCGCGCGCTACTACACGCCGTCCGGCCGTTCGATCCAGCGCACCGGCATCGAGCCGAACCTCGAAGTGGCCTCCAGCCGCGAACAGGCCGAGCTGATCGCCACCCGCGCCTTCCAGTACAGCGAAGCCTCCCTGCGCGGCGCGCTGGACACCGAGGACGGCGCGGTGCGCCGTCTGGCCCACGCCCCGGCCGAAGCCCCGACGGCGGCCTTTGATGAGGAAGGCTGCAAGAAGCGCCCGCCGTCGAACACCCTGGAGCTGAAGTGCGACTTCCAGCTGCAGCGGGCGCTCGACGTGCTGCGCAACGGTTCGGTCGCCGCGACGCCCAAGCTGCCCAAGCCCGCCCCGAAGATCGCCGCGATGGTCGATGGACGGCTGGTTCCCCCGCCCGGCGACGGCAAGCCGAAATAGGGCTTCATTAACCATGATCGGCGAGGGTGTCGGCGCGTAGTCTCCGTCGCCTGTCATGTTCTCCAAGAAACCCGCCCCCGCCTATGCTGTCAGCACCGCCGCCGGGTCCGGACGGCTTGCGGGCGCGCGCGCGGCGGCCCTGACCGCGCTGCAGAACCCCTGGATCAGCGCCGGCGGCGCCGGGGCCCTGTTCGTCCTGACGCTCGCCACCCTGGTGGCCATCACCGCCGACCCGAAGGCCGGCGCGCCGCATGTGCGCATCTCCCTGGCCCAGGCCGCGGCCAGTGGCGCGACGGTGCCGGGCTGGCGCGAGGCGCTCGCGCCCGAGGCGGCCGAGGCCCCGCTGACCACGGGCGTCTACGACCTGTCCGAAGGCCCGATCCAGATGGCCGAGGCCAGCCCGATCGCCGGCTCGGCCTTCATCACCCTGCCCGAAGGGGGCGACAGCCATGACGCGCCGGGCGCGGCCCTGCCCGCCGCCCCGATCGCCGGTCTGACCGAGCCCGGCCCCGGCGGCGCGCCGCTGCCGATCATCGGCCCCAGCGGCCGCACGCCGGCCGAGGCTTACGCCCGTCCCTTCACACCCAACGGCAAGCCGCGGGTGGCGCTGGTGGTCGGCGGCCTCGGCCTCAACGCCGCCCTGACCCGCAAGGCCATCGAAACCCTGCCGGGCGAGGTGACCCTGTCGTTCGCGCCGTACGCCGAAGGGCTGCAGGGCTGGATCGACCTGGCGCGGGCCAATGGCCACGAGGTGCTGCTCGAGGCCCCGATGGAGCCGGCCGACTATCCGTCCAACGATCCTGGTCCGATGACCCTGCTGGCCGCCAGCAGCCCGCAGGAGACCGTCCGCAAGCTCGAGTGGCTGCTGTCGCGGGCGACCGGCTATTTCGGCCTGACCAACTATCTCGGCTCGCGCTTTGTCGAAACGCCCGGCGCCATGACCGCCTTCTCCGGCGCCCTGAAGGCGCGGGGCCTGGCCTTCGTCGACGACGGGGCGGCGGCCGGCAAGGGCGCGGGCCCGCTGCGCCTCTCGGCCAACCGGTTGATCGACGACGATCTGGCGGCGGACGCCATCAACCAGCAGCTGGCCGCTCTCGAGGCCGCCGCCCGCGCGCGGGGTCAGGCGCTGGGGTCAGGCTTCGCCTACCCGGTGACGGTCGACCAGGCGGCCATCTGGGCGCGCGGCCTGGCCGATCGCGGCTTCCAGCTGGCCCCCGCTTCCGCCCTGGCCCGCCGGTGAGACTCAACGACTATCCAGAGCATCGACCCAACGTCGGCGTGGTGCTGTTCAACCCCCAGGGCCTCGTCTGGCTGGGCCGGCGCGTGAACACCCCCGAACCCTGGAACTGGCAGTTCCCGCAGGGCGGCGTCGACCGTGGCGAAGACCTGCACGAAGCGGCCTTGCGCGAGTTGGACGAGGAGACGGGCGTCACCAGCGTCACCCTGCTCGATCGCACCGGCGACTGGGTGGTCTACGATTTCCCCCCCGAGGTGCTGGCCCGGGGCGGCAAGTGGAAGGGCCAGAAGCAGGTCTGGTTCGCCTTCCGTTTCGAGGGCGAGGAATCCGAGATCAGGCTGGACGCCCACCATCAGGTCGAATTCGACGCCTGGCGCTGGGCGCGGCTCGACGAGACCCCCGGACTGATCATACCCTTCAAGCGTTCAACCTATGAAACCGTGGCGGCCGCCTTCGAGCGCTTTGCCGGATAACGGGGCGGAGACGACCAATGAGCGCGATCATCATGCTGCACGGCGTGGGCGGCACGGGAGACACCTGGTCGCGGTTCGCCCCGGCTTTTCGGGCCAAGGGCTGGCGCGTCGAGACCCCGACCCTTCGTCCTGACAGGCGTGTGGCCGAGAACCCGCCGGCGGACCTGCCGAAGCTGCGGCTGAAGGACTACATCGACGACATCGCCGCCCTGGCCGCGACGCTGGAGGCGGAGACGGGCGTCGCGCCGGTGCTGTTCGGCCATTCGATGGGCGGGCTGATCGTGCAGAAGCTGCTCGAGCGCGGCGTCGGCCGCGCCGGGGTGCTGGTGACGCCGGCCTCGCCCGCCGACTGCCGCGGGCCCAGCGCTCCGGCCCAGGCGGTGACCTTCGCCAACATCCTGTTCAGCGGCGACGTCGGCGGCAAGAGCCACAAGATCTGGCGCTGGGGCTTTTCCTGGGGCGTGCTCAACCGCGTGCCGAGGGCCAAGCACGCCGGCATCTACGCCGGCACCGTCTATGACAGCGGCGGCGTCTACACCGACATCGCCTATCCGGATCGCGACCCCGAACGCTCGGCCTATGTCGACGAGACGAAGATCACCGCCCCGATCCTGACCCTGGGCGGCGCGCGCGATCGCGCCGTGCCGATCGGCGACGTGCGCCTGCTGGCCGAGAAATACTCGCGCATCGGCGGCGACTATCTGGAGTATCCCGATCACGCCCACTGGATCGTCGACGAGCCGGGCAGCGACCAGGTCATCGCCGACATCCTGACCTGGCTGGCCAACAAGGGCCTGACCCCCGAGTCGGCGCCGAAGAAGGCCGCGCCCAAGGCCAAGCGGGTAGCCGCCAGGGCTCCGGTAAAACCGGTCGCCGCGGTCAAGCCCGAGGTCTCGAAGGCCCCGGCGCCTGAGGCCAAGGCCAAGGCCAAGAAGGTCGTGAAGGCGAAGGCTGTGGCCCCTGCCTCCAAAGCGCCGGCCAAGCCGGCCGCCGCCAAGGCGGTCAAGGTCGCGCCTGCCGTCAAGACCGCTGTGGCGAAGCCCGCCCCCGCGAAGGCGAAGCCTGCGGCACAGGCGCCTTCGAAGGCGAAGGCGCCTGTGCGCAAGCCGAAATCAACGTAAGGTCCGAAGGGTCCGGACAGGCGCGGTCCAGGCAGGCCCGCCGCCGGCGTCGCAAGGGGAATTGATGTCAGCGCCCGTCATCATGGTGCACGGCGCCTTCTGTGGCGGCTGGGTCTTCGACCGCTTCCGCGCGCCGTTCGAAGCCGCAGGCCACGCCGTTCTGACGCCTGATCTTCCGGGGCACGGCGCCGGTGGCTCGCCCGCGAACCGGTCGATGCGCGACTACGCCGACCATGTCGCCAAACTCTGCCGGGACTGCGCCGAACCGCCGATCCTGATCGGCCATTCGATGGGCGGACTGGTAGCCCACATGGCCGCCGCCAGGGCGCCCGTGTCCAGCCTGATCCTGCTGGCTCCGTCGCCGCCGTGGGGCGCGACGGGGGCGAGCATGGAGGAGGCGATCTCGGCCGTCAGCCTGTATGCGCTTGGCCCGTTCTGGCTGCAGGCGATCGACCCGGACTACGCCCTGGCCAAGCTCTACAGCCTGGACCGGATGGACAGGGATGACCGCAAGGCGGTCTTCGCCCGTATGACGCGCGAGAGCGGCCTGGCCCTGTGGCAGACGCTCAACTGGTGGCTGGACCCGTTCATGACGACCTCCGTGCCCGCCGGCCGCGTCAGCGCGCCCGCGCTGGTCATCGCCGGCGGCCGGGACGTGATCCATCCGCCGGCCACGGTGAAGCAGACAGCCGACCGCCTGTCGGCCCGGTTCGAAGTTCTGCGGGAGATGAGTCACTGGCTGCCCGGCGAGCCGGGCTGGGACGAGGTCGCGGCGCTGTGCCTGTCGTGGCTCAGCGAGCGCCGCCAGGCCGCCGCCTGAGCACCAGGACGCGGATCAGGCCGATCAGCGAGACCAGCGCCCAGCTGCCCTCCATCAGGAGGGCAGACAGGTTGAAGTCGACCGTCAGCGACAGAAGAATGAGGGATGCGCCGAGGAAGTTCGCGAACAGCGACGACGCGCCCCTGACGTCTAGCTTGCCGAGGGCGGCGGCGGCGTAGGCGGCCAGGACCAGAAGGACCCCGACCACCCCGACGACATCAGTCCAGATCATCCGCCGTCAGTTCGGGCGGATGCTGAACAGGACCTGGGTGTGATCGTACTTGGCGTTGACCGGCGCGCCGTCGGTCCTGCGCTCGGTCATCAGCACCAGGGCCTGACCTTCGGTGTCGCCTTCCTTTTCCCAGGAGCGCGTCGTGCGCTCCATGTCCGTCACGTACTTGTCGAAACGGGCCAGGTACCAGCCGCCGCCCTGACGCTGCGCCCAGTAGTGCAGATCGGTGGCGAGCGTGGCGGCCGGAGCGACGGTCTCGACGGGATGGTTCACGTCGATCGTGCAGACGGTCGGGTTGGTCGAGGACGGCTGGATGGAGACCGAGTAGCCCTTGGCATAGGCCCAGGTCCAGACATCGCGCTTCTTCTTGAAGCCGAGCGAGGGGGCGAGCTGGGCGATGTTCGTGCCGCGGACCATCGGGCTGCAGACGCGTTCAATGGTGTTGATCACGGCGAGGGTCGTGACGTCCGTCGGCTCGGGCGGCGGGGGCGGCGGCGCGGGGGGCGCTTCCGGAGCAGCCGGCGCTTCGGGCGGGGCCGGGGCCGGGGCCGGGGCCGCGGGTTGTTCCTGGGCGACGGCGGCGCTGGCCAGCAGGCCGGCGGCGGTCAGGCTGAGGAGCGCGAGACGGCGCATGTTGGTCAGATCCCTTTCTCTGGTCGTCGGTCATTGAAGACCGGCGTTCGGTCCCTCACAAGCCACTCTGCGTTGGCTTTGCGGCGGAGGTTGGACAGACCTTAGGCCTCGACAGCGTGCTCGGCGAGGATGGTCAACCCTTGGGCGTTTACGTCGGCGAAGCCGCCGTGAATCTGGAAGGTGCGGCTGGTGGATCCGTCATGGATCACCACCACGCCTTCTCGCAGGGCAGTCATGAACGGAGCATGACCGGCCAGGATGCCGACGTCGCCCTCGGCGCCCGGCGCGTCGACGCGGTCGACCTCGCCGGAAAACACCTCACGCTCGGGCGCGACCAGGGAGAAGTGGAGCTTGTCGGCCATCAGGCGGCTTCCATCGCCATCTTCTCGGCCTTCTCGACGGCCTCTTCGATCGCGCCGACCATGTAGAAGGCGCCTTCCGGCAGGTGGTCGTACTCGCCTTCACAGATCGCCTTGAACGAACGGATCGTGTCGGCCAGCTCGACGAACTTGCCGGGGGCGTTGGTGAACTGCTCGGCCACGAAGAACGGCTGGCTCAGGAAGCGGCTGATCTTGCGGGCGCGGGCGACCGTCAGCTTGTCCTCTTCCGACAGCTCGTCCATGCCCAGGATGGCGATGATGTCCTTCAGCTGCTTGTACTGCTGCAGGATTTCCTGAACGCGGCGGGCGACGCCGTAGTGCTCTTCACCGATGACCAGCGGGTCCATGATCCG
>CANJYY010000105.1 GCA_947479185.1 Caulobacteraceae bacterium | reverse complement strand
TGCCTATCGCCGGCTCCTCGCCGACCTCGCGTTCCTGGCCCCCGAAATCCAGGCGGCGATCGTCGCCGGCCGCCAACCCGCCGGCCTGAAACTGGAGCACCTCCTGCGCTCCGATCTGCCGCTGGCCTGGGTCGATCAGAAGGCGAAATTCGGGTTCTAGCGGTCCCGAAGCGGGTTTCCTGTTCCGCCGAAATGTTTCCCTGATCGGCCGAAAATTTTCCCTGTTAGGGCGTGGAAAATTCCCTGCTCGGCTTGGCCGGTTTCCGGCTGGTCAAAGTGACGAACTCCCAGCCAGGGCGGGGCTTTCTGCGATCTAGCCCGCTCGCCAGGATGCCCGAAAATCGAGTTCTCCCTGTAAATTTCCCTGTTAGCAGGGAAACCGCACTGGATCGCGGACGCGTGGAGACGCGGCCGGGCCAAAGGGCCAATTCGCCCCGGAAAGGCGGCGGCAAACGACCGCCAACGGCGGTTGGGCCGGGAATAGCTGGGGCTTTAGCGGGGGTTGTGGGCGCCTGCGTCGGCCGGAGCCGAGTGCGCGGGGTTAGTGGCGGTGAGAGTGGGATTCGAACCCACGGTAGGCGTTAACCTACACACGCTTTCCAAGCGTGCGCCATAGACCACTCGGCCACCTCACCAGCACCACAGGTCAGGGACTGGTCAAAGCCCCCGGCGCAGGAAGGCGCGGAATATACTCAACACCCCCTCGCAGGCAAGCGCGCACTGGCGCTTCGGCGCTGTCGCGTGAAATGAGTTCGCCGCTCGCCGGGGCGGGCGTAACAGGGATCGGCCGCGCGACGGTGGATTCCGGCGTCGCGGCGCCTATATCCCGTCGGACCGCCGCATCGAGGGACGCCATGCTGTTCGCCAAGAAGACCCTGGAAATCCCCACCGCCGCCGAGGCGCTGCCGGGACGGGGCGCGCCGCTGCCCACGGCGGACACCCACTACGTCAACGGCCATCCGCTCAAGGGGCCCTGGCCCGAGGGCTACGAGCAGGCGGTGTTCGCCATGGGCTGCTTCTGGGGCGTGGAGCGGATCTTCTGGCAGATCCCCGGCGTCTGGAGCACGGCCGTCGGCTATGTCGCCGGCGCGACGCCCAACCCGACCTATGAGGAAGTCTGCAGCGGCCGCACCGGTCACACCGAGGCGGTGCTGGTGGTCTATGACCCGAAGGTCGTCACCTACGAGGCCCTGCTGAAGGCCTTCTGGGAGAACCACGACCCGACCCAGGGCATGCGCCAGGGCAATGACATCGGCACCCAGTACCGCTCGGGCGTCTATCCGCTCGACGACGCCCAGGCCGCCGTCGCCGCCGCGTCGAAGGCGGCCTACGAGCAGGCGCTGGCGCGGGTCCGCATGGGGCCGATCACCACCGAGATCGCGCCGGCGGGGCCGTTCTACTACGCCGAGGACTATCACCAGCAGTACCTGGCCAAGAACCCCAACGGCTACTGCGGCATCGGCGGCACCGGCGTCACCTGTCCGATCGGCGTCGGCGTCGGGGCGTGACGCCGGCCGCCTTCGAAGCGGTCTGCCACGCGCTTCCGGGCGTGACGATGGACGTGCAGTGGGGCGACGACCATGTGTTCAAGGTCGGCGGCAAGATGTTCGCCGTGCTGGCGCCGTCGGACGGGAGCTTCAGCTTCAAGGCCAGCGACATCGCCTTCGAGGTGCTGACCGAACAGGGGCCCGGCAAACCGGCGCCCTATCTGGCGCGCGCGAAGTGGGTCCGGTTCGCCGACCTGTCGGCGCAGGATGACGCCGAGGTCACGGGCTGGCTGCGCTCGGCCCACGGCCTGGTCGCCGCGAAACTGACCCGCAAGGTCCGGCAGGACCTCGGGACCTAGGGGGGCCGGCCTTCCAGCTTCGCCCGCAGCTCGCGGATCGCCTTCGCCGACGGAGACCCGCGCTGGCGCCAGGCCAGCAGGCCCACGGCTCCGACCGTGGCGATGACCATCGCCGCCGGGCCGAACATCCAGGCGGCCGCCGCCAGGGCGAAATAGTAGCCGCGCACCCCGGAATTGAAGGCCGACAGGGCCGGGTTCAGCACCTGGGCTCCGGCCTCGCCGAAGGCGTCGCGGATCTCCGGGTCGACATCCGGCCCCTCCGGCGTGGCGCCGAAGAGAGTCAGGCAGTAATTCATCTGGCGGATGGCCCAGATGAACGCCAGCAGGCCGCGCGCCAGCACGAGCAGGATCACCGCCAGCTGCAGCTCGAACAGCATCCGGCTGGAGGTCTGCACCAGCTCCAGGCTCGAGACCCTGGCGAACGAGCCCTCGCCGCCGAACAGCACGCCGGCCGCCGCCGCGATCAGCAGCAGGTTGGACGAGGCGAAGAAGCTGGCCGAGTTGAGCGCGTGGCCGAGCAGCTGGCCGTCCATGAACCGGCTGTCGCGCCGGGCCATCTGGCGCATCCATTCGCCGCGGATGACCCGCAGGTCGCTGTTCAGCACCCCGCCGCCGGACAGCGCCTTGAGCAGCGGCTCGTAGAACAGCCAGCAGAGGGCGAAGAAGACCAGGGCGGCGATATCGGCGGGCGGCATGCGGGGATCAGTCTTCCTTGATCAGGCTGGTCTTGCGGGTGTCGGGCATGAGGATGACCGTCAGAAGGCCGACGGCGAGGATGGCGCTGACATAGAGGTAGAACCGGCTCTCGTGCCCGGCCGCCTTGAAGCCCAGCGCCACCGATTCCGCCGAGCCGCCGAACACCGAGTTGGCGATGGCGTAGGGCAGGGCGACGCCCAGGGCCCGGATGTGCGCCGGGAACATCTCGGCCTTGAACAGGCCGGAGATGGCGCTGTAGCCGGACTGGAAGGTCAGGGCGACCATGATCAGGCCAAAGGCGGTCCAGGCGCTGGTGGTTCCGGCGATGGCGGTCATCAGCGGCCAGGTGGCCAGCATCCCGCCGGCGAAGGCGAACAGCAGCAGCGGCTTGCGCCCGACGCGGTCCGACAGCAGGCCGAACAGCGGCTGCATCAGCATGAAGCAGAACAGCGCGCCCAGCATGATCTCGCTGGCGACGGCCTTGGAGAAGCCCGAGGTGTTGATGAGGAACTTCTGCATGTAGCTGGTGTAGACATAGTAGGCGAGCGAGCCGCCGGCGGTCAGGCCCATGACCATCACGGTCTCGCGCGGGTGTTTGACGAACAGCAGCATGGTCCGGCCGCGGTTCTCGCCCTCGGCCTTCGCGTTCTCGAAGCCCTGGCTCTCATGGATGCCGCTGCGGATCCAGAACACCACCACCGCCAACACGGCGCCGATGAAGAACGGGATACGCCAGCCCCAGGCCTTCAGGTCGGCCTCCGGCAGGACGTTCTGCAGCAGCACGACCATGCCCTGGGCCGACAGCGAGCCGGCGATCAGGGTCACGTACTGGAAGCTGGACCAGAAGCCGCGCCGTTTCGCGCCGGCCACCTCGGACAGATAGGTGGCGCTGGCGCCGTACTCGCCGCCGACCGACAGGCCCTGCAGGATGCGCGCGCCGAGCAGGATGGCCGGGGCCAGGGCGCCGACCTGGGTGTAGGTCGGGCAAAGCGCGATGATCAGGCTGCCCAGACACATCATGGCGACCGACAGGGTCAGCGCGGCGCGCCGTCCGGCCCGGTCGGCGTAGGCGCCCATCAGCCAGGCGCCCAGGGGGCGCGCCAGGAAGCCCACGGCCGAGACGGCGGCGGCCTTGAACAGCTGCGCGGTCTGGTCGCCGGCCGGGAAGAAGTGGCTGGCGAAATAGACGGTGAAGAAGATGTAGGTCGACCAGTCGTACCACTCGACCAGATTGCCGGCCGAGCCGCCGAGGATGGCCCGCAGCCTTTGGCCGGCCGTCATCGGCGGGCGCGGCCCCTCCGGGATCTCGCCCAGAACGCCTGTTTCCGTAACCGCCATGCCGTCCCCCCGACCGTCTTCTGGCCGGGGAGGTTAGGCGGGGTGTTGTGTCAGGGGAAGGCCGCTGACCCTAGAGGCGGCCCATCAGGTAGAGGATGAGCAGGATCACCAGCACCAGGCCGAGGCCGCCGCTGGGCAGATAGCCCCACGACCGCGAGTGTCCCCAGGTCGGCAGGGCGCCGATGACGGCCAGAATAAGAACGATGATGAGAATGGTGCCGAGCATGCGAGCTCTCCTGAACAGCCGTGTGTTTCAGGAGCACAATCCGCGAGGGCGCCACCGGGTTCCGGCCTAGCTGTTGTCCTCGGTCGGGGCGTCGGGGCCGTTCTTCTTGATCGAGTCGATGGCGTTCTGGGCGCTGGCCTTGGAACTGTAGCCCTCGGTCGAGAAGATGGTCTCGCTGTTGTACTTGAAGCGGACCCTGAACTCGCCGGCCTTGTCCTTGTAGATCTCGAACTTGTGGGCCATCGCGCGCGCTCCTTGACGGCTGTCGGAGGTCAGACCATCCGACCGTCGTCGGGAGTGGTCAATCGCGCCCCCGGCCACAAACGCGTGAAAAAATCTATCCGTGCGCCGGATTTGGGCGGATCGCCCAGAGGGCGCCGACGAAGGCCCCCTTGATGCGCGGGAGCAGCGCCAGGATCAGCGCCGTCAGTCCGCCCAGCGCGCCCGGTACGATGATCCAGGGCGAGGCCTCCCACATGAAGGGGAAGAAGAACATCGGCGCGACGACCAGGTGGCCGACCAGCAGGATGGTGAAATAGGCCGGGCCGTCGTCGGCGCGATAGGTGCTCAGGTCGTGGTCACAGGCGTTGCAGGCCGGGGCGATCTTCAGATAGCCGCTGTAGAGCTTGCCTTCGCCGCAGTTGGGGCAGCGGTGACGGAGCCCCCGCAGGAGGCCGGTCATGAGCGGGCGCGTCGGGGCGATGTCGGTCATGACGCCCATATGGGCCATCCTGGTCCCGAATGCGAGACTCGCGGGACCGATAATCCCGCGACAAAGGCGCCGGGCAACGGGACAGCCGGGACGGCGTTGTCACTGCGGGGGTGGAGATGTCTCCCCCTCCTCCGCGGTCGGGGTACAATGGGCCGCAAAAGGATGGCGGCACGTTGAATTTCCTGGGTTCCTTCAGGTTGAAGCCGGTCCGGCCGGGCTCCGCGAACGTCCCGACCTGGCCGGACGCCCCCGCGCCCGGGATCGCGCATGGGCGACGCAACCGGCGCTGCGAGGCCGGCGAGACAGGCGCGACGGCAACACCCCTGATCTCTTTTCGTGTCAGGGGTGACAACGCTGCGCGATCGGTCAAATGCTCTGCTAGGGTTAAGGGGCTGGGAACTAGAGGGCTTACGGTTTCGATGCCGCATCTGACGCGCAAGGTCGCCACGGCCTGTCTGGTCGGGGCTTTTATCGTCGGTGCGCTGTCGCCGGCGCTGGCCCAGTCGACGCCGCCGGCCGCCTTTGCGCGGACCGCGCCGGCGCCGGCTCTCTCGCCGTCCGCACCCATCACCCTGACGCCGGCCCAGGCCGACCTGTTGCGCCAGGCGCTGGTCGATTCTGACCGCCATGGCTTCGAGCCGGGCGAGTTCGCCCCGTCGGGCCCGGGCGACGCGGCCCTGATCGACGCGACGATCCGCTATGCCAGGGCCGTCCGCACCGGTCGGCTGGCCCTGTCCGGCTTCCGCGACGACTGGGGCCTGCGGCCGCAGCCCTTCGACGCCCGCGCCGGCCTGGCCCGCGCCGTGTTCGACAACCAGGTCGAGGCCTGGCTCAAGAGCCTGCCGCCCGACTTTCCGGGTTACGAGAACCTGCAGCAGGGTCTCGTCACCTATCGCACGCTCCGCGAACGCGGCGGCTGGCAGAGCCTGGCCGAGGGGCCTGACCTTAAGGTCGGCTCGACCGGCTTCGCCGTCGAGGCGCTGCGCGCCCGACTGGCCATCGAGGATCCTTCGGTCCCGGCGCAGGTCGCCCGGACCCAGCCGGCTGCGCCCGCCGCATCCGCGACGCCGCCGGCGCCCGGCCAGCCGCCGGCGCCGGTCATCGCTCCCGGACAGCCGCTCTACGACCAGGCGCTGGCCGACGCGGTCAAGCGGGCCCAGAAGCGCATGGGCCTTGAGCCGTCCGGCGTGGTCGGAACCGCCACGCGCGCGGCCCTCAACATCCCGGTCCAGCGCCGCATCGACCAGATCGTCGCCAACATGGAGCGCTGGCGCTGGCTGCCGCGCGCCATGCCGGCCGACCGGGTCCAGGTGAACGTCGCCGCCGGCATCCTGACGCTGTTCAAGAACGATCAACCGACCCTGTCGATGCGGGCGGTGACCGGCCGGCCGAACGGCGGCGAGACGCCGTTGCTGACCTCGACGATCGACAACATCGTGCTCAATCCGCCGTGGAATGTTCCGGCGGGCATCGCCGCCAAGGAACTGCTGCCCAAGGGGCGGGCCTATCTGGCCAGCGCCGGGTTCCGCATCCTGCCCGGCGGCGGGCTGCAGCAGGCCCCCGGCCCGCGCAGCGCGCTGGGCCTGATCAAGTTCGACTTCCAGAATCCCTACGCGGTCTATCTGCACGACACGCCCAGCAAGGGCGGCTTCGCGCGCTACTCCCGCACGGCCAGCCACGGCTGTGTGCGGCTCGAGAAGCCGCTGGCCCTGGCCCGGGCGATCATGGAGGGCGACCCGGTCTGGACCCCCGAGGTGATCGACGCGACCATCGCCGGCGGCAAGACCACCCGGGCGCCGGTCGCCCGGCCGGTCGCGGTGTTCCTGCTCTACTGGACCGCCTACGTCACCCCGGACGGCCAGGTGAACTTCCGCCAGGACCCCTACGGCTGGGACACTCTGCTGATCCAGCGTATCGCGGCCCAGGGGCGGACGGCTTGATCCCGCGGCGGTCGCTGCTGTCGGCTGGCCTGGTCGGCCTGGCGACCAGCGCCGCCGCGACCGCTCGCGCCCAGGAGGCCGCCGCGCCCGATGCGCCGGGACCCCGGGACGATCCGGAAGACGCCTATCCCGATTTCCTGCTGTCGCCGATCCCGGTGACGCCGCCGCCGCCCGGGCCGCGTCGACTGAAGTTCCATCACCTGCACACCGCCGAGGACCTCGACGTCGTCTACTGGGACGATGGCAAGTACGTCTGGGATTCGCTCCAGGCCGTGAACCGGCTGCTGCGCGACTTCCGCTCGCTGGAGGTCCATCCCGTCGATGTGCGCCTGCTGGACATCCTGTTCACGCTTCAGTCGCTGACCGGCTCGAAGGAGCCATACCGGATCATTTCCGCCTTTCGCTCGCCAGCCACCAACGAGATGCTCAGCGGCCAGAGCGCCGTGACCAACGGCGCGACCCAGGTGGCGAAGAAGAGCCTGCATATGGAAGGCAAGGCGATGGACGTGCGGCTCAACGATGTGTCGTTGACCGGCTTCCGCGACGCCGCGCTGGCCTTGCAGGGCGGCGGGGTCGGCTACTATGCCGACTCCGCGTTTGTACATGTCGATATCGGCCCGGTCAGGACCTGGCAGGGCACGTAGGGGGAATAGGATCATGGCTCAGAAATCCGGGGGTAGCTGGTTCTGGCTGCTGGTGGGCTTGCTGCTCGGCGTCGCCCTGACGCTCGGCGCGCTGCTATTCCTCAACGCCGGATCGGGCGACGGGGGCGACACCCGCACCATCGCCGATGACGCGGCCTCGACCGCGGCCTCGCCGGCCGACACGGCGGCCCTTCCGCCTGCCGCGCCCGCGCCCAAGCCCGCCACGGTTCCCGCGCCGCACGATGCCGGGCTCGATCCGGCGACGGACGATCAGATGGCTGACGATGCGGCCGCTTCGGGGGCGACCTCCCGCGGTCCGGCGCCCGGCGGCGAATAATCGTCGCAGCGGGCTGGATAGGCCGGGCGACGCGCGTTAAAACAAGTGTTCGAGCATCTTGTGCGGGCTTAGGGCAGAGCGGTCCCTCCAGTATCAGGGACAGCCTTTCTCACTCAGACACGGGAGCGGGGGAGAGGAGTTCTACGCGTTGGAGCCTACGAACACCGAGGCGCCGGAATACTTCCACAAGGTCGTCGATTGTCAGTGGGCCTGTCCGGCCCATACGCCTGTGCCAGAGTACATCCGACTGATCGC
>CANJYY010000104.1 GCA_947479185.1 Caulobacteraceae bacterium | reverse complement strand
GCCATCGAGATGGGCATGGGCTCCAACAGCTTCATCCCGCTGAACATGGCCAACGAGAAGGTGCCGGTGAAGGCCGTCGCCGCCTTCTTCCAGAAGGACCCGCAGGTGCTGATCGCCCACCCGGGCACGGGCGTGGCCAGGATCGCCGACATGGCCGGCCGGCCGATCCTGCTGGCCGACGCCTCAAGAACCGCCTTCTGGGTCTGGCTCAAGGCCAAGTACGGATTCACCGACGCCCAGGTGCGCAGCTACAACTACAGCCTGGCGCCGTTCCTCGCCGACAAGCGGGCGATCGTGCAGGGCTATCTGTCCAGCGAGCCCTATCAGGTGGAGAAGGAGGGCGGCTTCAAGCCGGCCGTGTTCCTGCTCGCCGACGAGGGCTACCCCGGCTACGCGACGATGGTGCTGGCGCCCAACAAGATCATCGACAGCGATCCGGACATGGTGCGCGCCTTCGTCGAGGCCAGCGCCGTGGGCTGGAAGGCCTATCTGCACGGCGATCCCGCGGCGGCGGACGCGCTCATTCTCAAGGACAACCCGGAGATGACCGCGGCCCTGCTGGCCAACGCCCGCGACCAGATGCGCCTG
This sequence comes from Caulobacteraceae bacterium, assembly GCA_947479185.1. Classification (GTDB taxonomy): domain Bacteria; phylum Pseudomonadota; class Alphaproteobacteria; order Caulobacterales; family Caulobacteraceae; genus Caulobacter. The sequence continues at coordinate 7,492 of CANJYY010000104.1, read as the reverse complement.
TACGGCATCGTCGAGTCGGGCGACGCGGCGAGCGGCAACGTCGGGGCCATGAGCGAAGCCCGCTGGGCCGAGTTCTTCAAGATCACGTCGCAACAGGGCGTCTATCCGAAGGACATGGACTATCGCCAGGCCTTCACCCTCGACTTCGTGACCCCCAAGGCGTGATATTCAATCCTCACCCGTAGGCGGAACGCCGTGCGGGGGAGGGAGACCATGCGAAGCATGGTGGAGGGGGCGACGGCGGCCCATGCGATCGAAGGTCATCACCCTGAAACGCGCGCGCGTACTGCGGCGAGCCATGAGTTCGCCTGAAGTTGCACTCTGGATGAAGCTGCGTGGTCGACATGTGGATACGCCGACCTTTCGTCGACAGCATCCGATCGGGCCCTATGTCCTCGACTTCTACTGTTCAGCCGCCAGGTTGGCTGTCGAGGTGGATGGCGCGGGACATGGCGAGGATCAGCAGATCATCCACGATGAACGTCGGGACGCCTGGCTGCGAACACAGGGCCTTGTAGTGTACCGGGTGACGGCGGGGGCGGTGATGCACAATGCTGATGAAGTCGCCGACAGCGTGATCCGGTTGGCCATGGAACGTATGGGGCAAGCGTCATGAAGGCGAACTGCACACCCTCAGGGCGCCGTATTGTCGCGGCCGCCCCCTCCACCGCCCTTCGGGCGGTCCCCCTCCCCCGCTCGCTTCGCGACGTGGGAGGATCAAGGTGACCGCAGCGCTCTCCAGCGTCGAGGTCGACTATCGCGGGCGCCGGGCGCTGGGGCCGGTCGACCTGTCGCTGGGCGCCGGCGAGATCGTCGCCCTGGTCGGACCGAGCGGCTGTGGCAAGTCCACCGCCATGCGCCTGCTGGCCGGGCTGGAGCAGCCGACCCGGGGAACCGTCGACCGATCCGCCGGCCGGGGCGAGACCTCGCTGGTCTTCCAGGCCCCGACCCTGGCCCCGTGGATGAGCGCCGCGGCCAATGTCGCCCTGCCGCTGGAACTGGCAGGGGTCGAGCGGCGCGCGGCGCGCACGCGGGCCTGCGAGGCGCTGGAGCAAGTCGGCCTGGGGGCCGCGACCGAGAGCCGGCCGGCGCAGCTGTCCGGCGGCATGGCCATGCGGGTGTCGCTGGCCCGGGCGCTGGTCACCCGCCCCCGCCTGCTGCTGCTGGACGAGCCGTTCGCGGCGCTGGACGAGATCACCCGCCGCACCCTGGCCGACGACGTGCTGTCGCTGTGGTCGGACCTGAAGCCGGCGATCCTGTTCGTCACCCACAATGTCGAGGAGGCCGTCTACATGGCCTCCCGCGTGGTCGTCATGACCCCCGGGCCGGGCCGCATCGCCGGGGAAGCCGTTGTCGAGGGGCCGATGCCGCGTCCGCACGGCTTCCGCACGACCGAAGCCTTCCGCCGGACGGCTGAACAGGTATCCGACCTGCTCGCCGCCGGCATGGAGCGGGCCGCGTGAAGCTGCTGACCGCCATCGCCGCCCCCGTGGCCTTCATCGGCCTGCTGCTGCTCGGCTGGGAGACCGCCTGCCGGGCGCTTGAGGTGCCGAGCTATTTTCTGCCGGCGCCCTCGGCGATCGGCCGGGCGCTGGCGGAGAACCTGCCGCTGCTGGCGTCGTCGGGCTGGAACACCCTGGCCACCGCGCTCTGGGCCCTGCTCGCCGCCAGCATATTGGCCAGCCTGCTGGCCTTCGTCGCCGGTCTGAGCGGCATCGTCGAGCGGGCGATCCAGCCGGTGGTGGTGACCCTGCAGGTCACGCCGGTGATCGCCATCGCGCCCCTGGTGACCATCTGGGCCGGGCTCGAGCATCCCGAGCGCGCCGTCATCGGCCTGGCCGCCGTGGTTGCCTTCTTCCCGATCTTCTCCGGCGCCCTGACGGGACTGAAGGCCGCGGATTCGGACCTTGAGCGGCTGTTCGACCTCTATGGTGCGACGCGTTGGCAGAAACTGACGCGGTTGCGCCTGCCCACGGCCGTCCCGTTCCTGCTGGAGGGACATAAGGTCGCAGCGGGCCTGGCCGTCGTCGGGGCCGTGGTGGCCGAGTTCGGCGCCGGATCGGGCGGCTCGCAGGGCCTGGCCTGGCGGATTCTCGAGGCCAGCAACCGGCTGCAGACCGCCAAAGCCTTCGCCGCCCTGTTCGTCCTGGCCGTGATGGGCGCGGGTCTCTACGCCATCCTGCAGGTGGCGGAGCGGCGCGCCTTGATCTGGTGGCGCGGCCGTTAGGCGCGGATTAAGCGCCACGCGCTAAACGGAATGCATCCAGTCGATCGGAAGCGTGCATGCGTCTCGTCCTCGCCATCGCCGTCTTGACGGCCAGCGCCGCCGGAAGCGCCCAAGCCGGTGATCGCTACGGCTCCGCCGTGGCTGCGCCGCGCGACGCGGCCGCCGCCGTGGCTGTCTCCTATTCCGGCCCCATGCTGACCTGGTCCGGCAAGACCGCGCCCGCCGTTCCCCAGACGCCGCTTTCGGCGATCGCTCCGCCGACGATGACGCCCGGCGGCCTGTATCGCCCGGCCGCCGCCCCGGCGCAGGTGGTTCAGGCGCCGGTGGTTCAGGCGCCGCGCGTTCAGACCCCCGCCGTCCAGCCTGCCCCCGTGTACGCCAGCGCCTGGACCCCGCCGGCCGCCGCACCGCAGAGCCTCTACAGCCGACCGGCCGCTGCCGCGCCCGTCGCGGCCCCGGTCGCGGTCGCTGCCCCGGTCGCCGCCCTGGCCCCGCCGCCCGCCCCTGCGCCGGCTCTGGGCGGCCTCTATGCGACCAACGCGCCGCGCTTCTATTCCGTGCATCGCCCCTACGGCGAGACGCCCGATCCGATCCCGATGCCGCCCGCCGGCGCCCAGACGGCCTTCCGCCCGGAAGCCAGCCTCGCCGGCGCCGTGGCGCTGAGCGGCGTCGGCGACGGGGTGCGCGGTGACGACGCCGGGGATGACGACGGCATGGCCGGCGTCGGCGCGGCCGACGAGGCCGACGAGGCCGCCCGCGCCGCCAAGCGTGACGCCGAACGCGCCGCCGCCCGGCGCGCCGCCGCTGCGGGAGGCGGCCAATGAGCGCCGCTGTCGCCGGCGGCAGCCGTCTGAATGACCTGATCGCCCTCGCCCGCGAAAGCGACAGCGGCCGGCGTCGCGAGCTGCTGCGCGGCGTCACCGACCTGTTCTTCTCCGGCGACCGCCACGGACCGTCGGAACTGGCCCTGTTCGACCAGGTCCTCGGCCAGCTGGCCGGAGAGATGGAAGTGGCCGTCCGGGCCGAACTCGCCCAGCGCATGGCGCAGGGCACGGGCGCGCCGATCGGCCTGATGCGGTCGCTGGCGGCCGACGAGATCGATGTCGCCCGGCCGGTGCTGCAGCATTCCTGGGCGCTCAGCGAAGCCGACCTGCTGCAGGTCGCCCAGACCCACGGTCAGGACCACCTGCGCGCCATCTCGCAGCGCCATTCGGTGCCGGCGTCGGTGTCGGAAGCCATCGTCCAGCGCGGCGACGACCAGACCCTGGGCATGCTGCTGCGCAACGAAGGGGCCAACCTGTCACGACAGGCGCATGAGCAGGTGGTCGACCGCGCCAGCGTCAATCCGGCGCTGCACGAGGCGGTGGTCAATCGCAAATCCCTGCCGATCGACCTGCTGAACGAGATGTATTTCGTCGTCGAGGCGCAACTTCGCGACCAGATCCTGTCGCGCAACGCCGAGATTGATCCGGCCGAGCTGGATGCGGCGCTCAGCGCCGGCCGCAAGCGCGTGGCGCTGGGCGACGGCGCCCTGCCCGCCGACTATGCCGAAGCCGAGACGGCCGTTCGCGCCATGAAGGCCAAGGGCGACATCAGCCCCCGCACGCTGGCGGCCATGCTGCGCAATCGCGAGACGACCCGGTTCCTCGTGGCGCTGGGCGTGCTGGCCAACATCGACTTCCACACCGCCCGGCTGATCCTGGAGCGCAAGGAACTCGACGCCCTGGCCATCGTCTGCAAGGCGGCCGACTTCGACCGCAGCCTGTTCCTGACGTTCACCGTGCTGATCCTTGATCGCGACGGCGACGCCATGGCCCGCGCCAAGGCCCACGGCGACCTTTACGCCGCCCTGCCCAAGGACGCCGCGCTGCGCACGATCCGCTTCTGGCGCATGCGCCGGTCGACCGGAGACGTGGCGGCGGCCTGACTACTGCGGCGCGTTCCAGGCCAGCGGGATGCGAAACGTTCCGCCGACGAGGGATTGCCCGTCAGGGCCGCTGGTCGAGAACTCGAATTTCGGCGCGAGCGCCAGAGCCGCCTCGCCAAAGCCGAGGCCGACGGGCGTCTCCTCGGCCACGGCGCAGCCGGACGCCCGCCCCTCGGCGGTCAACCGACAGACCACGACCGCCCCGCCGCCCATGCGATTGCGGAGCGCCTCGGCCGGATAGGCGTTCATCATGTCCTCGACGTCCGGAAGGCGGGTCCAGCGGGGTGAAACCGGCTCGGACGGCCCGACGGGCGTCGGCGTGGCCCAGGACAGGGAAACCCGCATGGGCCGCATGACAGCGTCGGCGACATCCGGTGACGGCGGGCGCGGCTCGGCGTGCGCCAGCATCAGCGCGAACAGAACAGCGATCATCAAAGAACTCCCTGCAATCCTGAGAAACTATTTCGCATGGCCGCGCGTCCGGAGCCGCTCCAGCGCCTGGTGGGCCAGATCGGTCAGGGAGCGCATGCCCTCTTCGGAGAAGACGTCCATCGCCGTGGCCAGGGCCACCGAGGCGGCCTTGAGCGCGGCGTCGTCGCGGCCGGTGATCTCGGCGCGGGTCTCGTAGAGGCGGGCGAGGTTCAGCTGGGTGATGGCCCAGGCGACCGGTTCGGCCGAGGGCTTGAGGCGGCAGAGCTCGGTCTTCAGCGCCGCGACGGCGCAGTCGAGCACCGCCAGGTCGCCGGTCAGCTCGGCCTGACGGCCCAGCGCCATGGCCCGGCCGCCGGCGGCCTGGGCGCGCAGGGCCAGAACCGGCTGGTCCTTCAGCACCAGTTCGGCGCGATCGAAACAGGTCACAGCCTGTTCGAAGGCGCGGGGATTGTCGCTTGTCTCGCCCAGCACGATCAGGGCCTGGCCGAGGCCGGTCTGGATGCGGGCCCAGTCGAGCGGGCTGTGCTCCCGGGCGACCTGTTCCAGCGCCGAGGCCAGCACGTCGACACCGTCGGCCGCGGCGCCGACATCGCCGGTCAGCTCGGCCAGCAGGCTGAGCGCCGCACCCTCGGCCGCGCGGGTGCGGCCCCAGGTCAGGGGTTCAACGGCGACGTCCAGCGTCGCGCCGGCCGCGCGGGCCTCGCGCAGGCTGTGGTCGATGAGGTCGCGGTCATGCAGGGTGGCGCCGGCCAGGGCCAGCAGGTCGGCCCGCGCCACGCGCTGTTCAACAGCCATCAGGCGGGCGGCGGGACTGGCCCGCCCCGCGCTGGCCAGGGCGGCCAGCGGCGCTTCAAAGGCCGCCGCCAGGGCGTCGACATGGTCGCCGGTCGACAGGGCCGCGCGGCCGCGCAGGCCGGCCAGGGTCGCCCCGGCCAGCGCCGCGCCGACGCCGGACGCCGAGGCCGCCTCGTCCAGCACCCGCTCGGCGGCGGCGACCAGACCCTCATCGCCGAACAGGTCCGCGCCCAGCAGGGCGCACAGCCCCTGCTCGGCCTTGGCCCGGGCGACGCCCGAGGCCTTGTGATGGTCCGTGAAGAGTTTGGCGGCGGCTTCTGCGCTGGAGGCGGCCTTGCGCAGGGCGGTGGCGTCGCCCGAGCGACGGGCGACCTCGCGCCAGGCGACAGCGGCCTCGATCAGCCGGGTGCCGCGGTCCTTGATGCCCAGCCGGCCGGCGGCGACGTCGGCGCCGCGCGCCTCGTTGATCAGCAGACGGAGGTCCAGCAGCTCCAGCAGGGTCGAATCCCCGCCGGTCAGGCCGTCGCGGTAAACGCTGGCGACAGGCTCGCCTCCCAGGAAGCGGCGCAACTCACGACCGAACTCGAACATGCGGCGCCTGCTCCCCGGCGATTTCCGTCCCGACCCGGTACATCCGGTGGGCGGTCTTCAGGGCAGGAGCAAAGCGCGGTCCCAAGTCCTTAACAAGACGTAAATTTCTTCGTTATGGTTAACGCGACGCGTGAGGGGGCCCGTACCGAAGGCGGTACATGTCCCCTGCCCGCTAACCTCGCTCGCGCGTACGCAGGAATTCCAGGTCGGGATAGCGTTCGCCGACGTAGTTGATCTCCCAAGCCGACTTGCCGAGGAAGATCGGGGAATTGTCGATGTCCTCGGCCATGGCCGTGCGGTGGGTCGAGGCGAAGGTCTCGATGGCGGCGGCCGTGCCGTGCAACCAGCGGGCCTCGGCGTAGGGCGACGGTTCGAAGACCACGTCCAGCTGGTATTCGTTCGACAGACGGTCGGCCATGACCTCGAACTGCAACTGGCCCACGGCGCCGACGATGAAGTCTGAGCCGAGGATCGGACGGAACAGCTGGGTCACCCCCTCCTCGGCCAGGCCTTCCAGCGCCTTCTTCAGGTGCTTGGCCTTGAGCGGATCCTTGACCCGCACCCGCTGAAGGATTTCCGGGGCGAAGTTGGGCAGGCCGGCGAAGCGCAGCGTGCCGCTCTCCGACAGGCTTTCGCCGACGCGCAGCACGCCATGGTTCGGAATGCCGATGACATCGCCGGCGTAGGCCTCCTCGGCCAGCTCGCGGTCGGAGGCGAAGAACATGATCGGCGCGTTGACGCTCATCTGCTTGCCCGGCGCCTCGCCGCGCACCCCGGTCGAATAGGTCTTCAGCTTCATGCCGCGGATGAACTTGCCGCTGGTCAGCTTGAAGAAGGCGATGCGGTCGCGGTGGTTGGGATCCATGTTCGCCTGGACCTTGAACACGAAGCCGGTCACCTCGGGATCGCCCGGAACCACCTGGGTGTCGACGCCGGCCTTCTGCGCGGCGCGCGGGCGGGGCGGCGGCGCATAGGCGGCCAGCGTCGCCAGCAGTTCGTCGACCCCGAAGTGGCGCAGGGCCGAGCCGAAGATCACCGGCGTCATGTGGCCTTCGAGGAAGGCCTGCGGGTCGAACGGCTTTGACGCCTCCTGGACCAGCATCGAGCCCTCTTCCAGCTCGTCGCGCTCGTCGGGCGACAGCAGGGCGTCGATGGCGTTCGACTTGAACGGCACGGGCGCGGGATGGCCCTCGTCGCGGTTCTTGCTGAACGGGATCAGGGTCTGGGTCCGCAGGTCCATCATGCCCTTGAACCGCCCGCCGGAACCGGCAGGCCAGAACAGCGGCGCGGGGTCCAGCGCCAGCTTGCTGGCGATCTCGTCCAGCAGGGCGAACGGGTCCTGGGCCTCGCGGTCCATCTTGTTGATGAAGGTGACGATCGGGATGTCGCGCAGGCGGCAGACCTCGAACAGCTTCAGCGTCTGCGGCTCGATGCCCTTGGCGGCGTCGAGCACCATGACGGCGGCGTCGGCGGCGGTCAGGGTCCGGTAGGTGTCTTCCGAGAAGTCCTCGTGGCCCGGG
>CANJYY010000103.1 GCA_947479185.1 Caulobacteraceae bacterium | reverse complement strand
GTCGGAGCCGGCTTCCGGCTCGGTCAGGGCGAAGGAGGTGACGACCTCGCCCGACGCCACGCCGGGCAGCCATTTCGCCTTCTGCTCATCGGTGCCGAACATCACCAGCCCCTGGCTGCCGATGCCGACGTTGGTGCCGATCTCGGAGCGGAACGCAGGGCTGGCGCGGCCCAGCTCGAACACCACCAGGCATTCGTCTTCCATCGACAGATCGAGGCCGCCGTATTCCTCGGGGATCGAGATGCCGAACAGGCCGAGGTCGCGCATCTCCTGGACGATCGCGTCCGGCACCTTGTCGTTCTCGGCCACCTGGGCCTCGAGCGGCCGCAGCCGTTCGGTGACGAACCGGCGCAGGGTGTCGATGAACTGGTCCCGGGTTTCGGCGTCGAGGGCCATGGTGGCGCGTCCCTTGTGTCGGTTGGTTTCGCGGATGCAGTAAGGGACGGCGAGGCTGAGTCAATCCTCCCCACGCAGTGGGGAGGGGGACCGCGCAACGCGCGGTGGAGGGGCGGCGCCGGAGCGAACCGCCCTCTCCCGAATTCAGATCCGTCCGGCGACGATGGCGCTGCCCCTCCACCCTGCTCCGCAGGGTCCCCCTCCCCGCTTCGCGGAGAGGAAAACTCAGCCCGTATTGCGCAGCCCGGCCGCGACGCCCGCGACCGTCAGCTGGATCGCCAGCCGCAGCTGTTCGTCCTCGTCGCCGGCGCGGCGGCGGGACAGCAGCTCCAGCTGCAGGAAGTTCAGCGGATCGACAGCCTGGGCCGCCAGATCGACCGACTCCTGCAGGTCCGGGCGGTCGTCGAGCAGCTGGGTCCCGCCGCGAATGGCCAGGGCGATGTCGACGGCCTGCTCATGCTCGGCGCGGATGGCGTCCATGATCGCCCCTGCGTTGGGCGCGCCGCGGGCCAGGCCGGCGTAGCGCGCGGCGATCGACATGTCGCTCTGGGCCAGGGCCAGCTCCATGTTCGACAGCAGGGCGGCGAAGACATCGAACTCGCCGGCGAGATCCGTCAGCTGCGGAATGGTCAGGCCGGCGCGCGATACGCCGCCGGCGAAACCGAACCAGCCGGGCAGCATGAACCGGGCCTGCGACCAGCTGAACACCCAGGGGATGGCCCGCAGGTCCTCGATCGCGCGGCTGGCCGTGCGCGAGGCCGGCCGGCTGCCGATGTTGAGCTGGACGATCTCGCTGATCGGGGTGGCGGCCCAGAAGAAGTCGGTGAAGCCCGGGGTCTCGTAGACCAGCGCGCGGTAGGCGGCGAACGAGCCGGCCGCCAGGGCGTCCATCGCCGTGGCGGCCTCCGGCGACGGCCCCGTCGCGCGCCGGTCGTTGCTGGCGATCAGCACCGAGGCGACGAGGCTTTCCAGATTGCGCCGCGCGGTCGGCTGGTCGCCGTAGCGGCGGGCGATCATCTCGCCCTGCTCGGTCATGCGCAGGCGGCCCTGCACGGTGCCCGGCGGCTGGGCCAGCACGGCCTCGGCGGCGGGGCCCCCGCCCCGGCCGACCGAACCGCCACGGCCATGGAAGATGCGCAGGCCGACGCCTCGTTCGTCGCAGACCGCCGCCAGGGCCGATGCCGCGCGCGCCACCCCGCGCCGCGAGGCGACGTAACCGCCGTCCTTGTTGGAGTCGGAATAGCCGACCATCACTTCCTGCACCGGCTTGCCGCCCAGCATCGAGCGCGCCAGCGGCAGGTCCAGCCACTGGCTCAGGATGGCCGGCCCGTGGTCGAGGTCCTCGATGGTCTCGAACAGGGGAGAGACGCGCACATGCGCCTGCGGCTGCGCGCCGCCGCGCACCAGCCCGACCTGGGCCAGCAGCACCAGCGGTTCGAGGATGTCCGACAGGCTGGCCGTCTTGGACACGACATAGGCGCCGATGGCGTCCGGGCCGTAGAGCGTCACCGCCTCGGCCGCCGCCTCCAGCGTGGCCAGCTCGCGCATGGTCTCCTCGCTGTAGTCGGCGAAGGGCGAGCGCAGCGGCCGCTGGTGGGCCATCTCGCCCAGCAGCAGCGCGACCCGGGCGTCCTCGTCCAGCGCCAGATAGTCGATGTCCTGGCCCGAGCGGGTGATCAGCTCGGCGATCAGCCGCTCATGCACGTCGGCGTTCTGGCGCATGTCGATGGCCAGCAGGTGGAAGCCGCAGACGCGGGCGACCTGCAGCAGGGTGGTCAGGCGCGGGCCGATCATCCGGTCGCCGCCGTGGCCGGCCAGCGACTCCCGCACCGTCTCCAGATCGGCGACGAAGGCCGCCGGGCCCTCGTAGGCCTGGACGGACGGCGCCGGCTCGGTGGTGGCGAAGGCGACCATGGCCCCGGTCAGTTTCAGCGACGTGGCGCAAAGCCGGTCGAACACCACCTCCAGCGCCAGGCGGTAGGGCTCGTCGGCGCGATGGATCGAGGCGTCTTCCGAGGTCCGGGCCAGGGTCAGCAGCGCCTCGGACGCGCCCTCGTAGACGTCGGAGATAGCCAGGTCGGACCACAGCCGGCGCACCTCGGCGGCATAGACGTCGAGGATCACCCGCGCCTGCGAACTCAGCGCCAGCTTCAGCGTCTCGCCGGTCACACCGGGGTGGCCGTCACGGTCGCCGCCCAGCCAGCTGCCCAGCTTGAGCATCGGCGGCACGTCGCCGCCCTCGCCGATCACGTCGCTCCAGTTTTCGTAGAGGTCGATCAGCGCCGGCAGCATCGAGGTGCGGACGATCGACAGGGCGTTGCGGATTTCGTCGCGCACCGTGATCTTCTCGGGCCGGTGCAGACGCGTGCGCCACAGCAGCGCCACCTCGCGGAACAGGCTCTCGCGGATGCGCTTGTCGAGGTCGACGGGCAGGTGGTGGCGACGCAGCGCCATCAGCCGCGAGATCTCCGCCTCGCGGTCGACCAGCGCCCGGCGGCGAACCTCGGTCGGGTGGGCGGTCAGCACCGGCACGACGTTCAGGTCGGCGAGCGCCTCGGGGCCCAGCCCCAGCGACTCCAGCGCGGCGACCACGGTGCGGGCGGCGTTGCCGTGGCCCTCGTCCTCGGCCTGGCGGCGGCGGCCGGCGACGTCCTCGCCGATGTTGGCCAGCATGGAATGGCAGGCGAAGGCCCGGGCCAGCAGCATGCCCTCGTCGGGCGTCACGGCGTTGAACAGGAAGCCCAGGTGCGGGGCGTCGCCGCCCTGGGCCGCGGCGCGGCGCGCGCTGCCGACAAGGGCCGCGGCGTCCTCACCGTCGAGATAGCCGATGGCCTCCATCAGGAGGTCGTCCATCAGCTTTACGTTCTGCCGCACATGCCGGCTGGTGGGGCCGGAAGCCGACCGGGGAATCTGCAAGCTCAGGGGACGCGCCATGGCGATCCTTCTGTCAAAGCGGCCCCTTGATCACAAGCAATGACACCGGGTCCCGTTCCCGGCGCTCAGCCGAGATCGCCGGCCGCCGCGTCGAGCAGCAGGTAGGCGCGGCCGCCGTCGGAGGCCAGCAGGGTCCCCGCCAGCAGGCCGCTGCGGTCACGCTCGCCGGCTTCCTCGATCATGCCGCCGAAGCGCTGCAGGAAGCGTTCGGTCTGTCCGCGCATGGCGGCGTCGGAGAACAGGCGGCGGACCAGACGGCGGATGGCGGCCGGCGCCAGGCGACGGACCACCTCGCGGGCGCCTTCGACGTCGCGCGTCTGGACGGCGGCGGCGATCTCGTCGATGCGGTTGCGCGGCAGCAGGGCGGCGGGATCGATGCCCATGCCGGCGATCTCGGCGGCCATGCGCTCGGCCAGACTTTCCGGATCGGCCTCGTCACTATCGATCGAGGTCAGCAGGTCCTTCCAGCTCCAGCCGCTCTCGCCCGGCTCATGCGCCGGCTGGGGCGGCGGCGTGCGGCCGCCGGCCGTTTCGAAAACGCTGCGGAATTCCTGGTCGGTCGCCGTCGGCGTCAGCTTCAGGCGCGGGCGCAGGCCGGCGGCCTCGGCCGACGCGGGCAGTGGGGCCGGCGGCGCCTCGGCGGCGCGCATTGGGGGCTCGACCCGCTGGCTGCGGCTGGCGCCGATGGCCGGCGCGGCGTTGCCGGCGGCTCCGGCGACCACGCCCATGACCTTCACCGCCTCGCTGAGCATGTCGTAGTTGCGGCGGACGCGCTCCTGGAAGGTGGCGTCGATGGTCTGGGTCTCTTCGGCGGCGCGGCGCGCGGCGGCCAACAGGTCGTCCATGCTCTGCTCGACCGAGACGCGGACTTCCTCGACCCGGGCGCGGGCGGCCTCGGGCAGCCGCGAGGCGCGGGCGTCGACCTCGCCGAGCATGCGCTCGAGTTCGCCCAGGGCGTCGCGGGCGGAGGCAGCCCCCTGCTCGAGCTTCTGCGCCGTGGCGGCGCCGGCCTGTTCGACCATCTGGGCCGACTGTTCGATCAGGTCGCGGGCTTCGGTCAAGCGCGCCTCGAAGACCGCGTCGGCCTTCTGGTGGGCGGCGAAGGCGGCCTCGCTGAGCTGGTCGACGCGCTGGCTGGCGGCCTCGGCGTGCCCTTCGGCCACTTCACGCGCGGCCTGGGCGGCGGCGCCGAGCCGTTCGATGGCCTGCTTCAGATCGTCTTCCAGACCGTCCCGCTCGCGGGCGGCGGCGGCGCCGACGACGGACACCGCCTGGGCGGCCTCGTCGCCGAGGGCGATACGCTCGGCGCGGGCATGCTCGGTCAGGGCCTCGAACCGCTCGGCGGCGTCGGCGATCAGCTGGCGCAGGGCCTCGGCCCCCTTGGCCGCCTGTTCGCCGAGGTTGGTCGCGCCCTCGGTGGCGTGGATCATGAACTCGGACAGCTGGGCCGTGCGGCTCTCGGTCAGGGCCGCGAAGTCCTCCTGGTCGGCGCGCAGGGCGTGGGCGACCGTGACCAGCGACGCACGCTGCTGGGTCAGGCCCTCCTCGACCAGACGCATCTGGTCGCCGACGCCGACGCCGGCGGTTTCCAGGCGCGCGACCTGACGGGCCAGATCTTCGCCGGCCACGCGGGCGGCGTCGCTGGCCTCGCCGGCGGCGGCGGCCAGATCGGCGGCGCGGGCGGCCAGGGCGGCCTCGGCCTCGCGCAGCTGGGTCTCGGCCAGATCGGACGCCTCGGCGACCATCCGGGCCTGGCTGGTGATCGAGTCGGTCACGGCCGTGGCGCGGGCGTCGAGTTCGCCGCTCAGTTCGGCCAGCTGTTCGCGCTCGGCGCCGAGCGTCACGGCCAGATCGGCGGCGACGCGGGTCGACTGGGCGGCGGCGGCGGCGAGACGCTCGGTCTCCTCGGCCATGGCCTGACGCAGGGCCAGCATGGTTTCGCGCGCCTCATGGGCGGCGCCGGTGGCGCTGTCGATCTGCAGGCGGACAGACTCGATGACCGAGCCGGTCTCGGCGGCGGCCATGGCGGCCGGGCCAAGCAGGCGGGAGGTCGCGTCGCGCGCCCGGCGGACCTCGGCGGCCAGCTTGCGGCCCTGCACCAGGGCATAGGCCGCGACGAACACCAGCGCCGCCGGGCCGATGGCCAGGACGGCGAACAGGCCGAGCGCGAGCGGGTCGTCGCCGAGCGGTTCGATCTTCCACCTCCAGCCCAGCGCGAATGCGACGGGCGCCACGGCCCACAGGGCGCTGACGAGAAACGCGCCGATCCAGATCGGGCTGCCCGAGGGTTCCTTGATCTTCTCGGCGCGGTAGAGGACGGCGGGCGGCAGAGGCGGTTCGGCGGTGGGCTCGACCGGACGAACCGGCGTCGGGGGAGCAGCGTCCTCGGCGGCCATTTCGACCATCGGCGGCGCCTGGCGCATCTCCAGCTCGGCCTCAAGCGCCGGCGGCGCGTCCAGGTCGTTTTCGGCGAGCTGACCAGCGACCTGCTGCGAGGCGGCGACTTCACGCGACACGCGAGAAAAGTCGAACGGAGAGCGGGGCGTCCTGGCCGTCATTCGCGGGTCGCGGTCCTGCAGGGGCCAAAGACGAAAATGACGCGCGATCGCCGGCCCCACACCTCGCGCGCTGGGTGAAACCTACCGGTGAAACTCGCCCGGGAAAAGGGCTTGAAAAGGTTTCGTTAACGTCCGCCCCGTGACGGACGGTCGCGCCGGCTCAAACGAGGTGAATCGGGGTCCGTTTGACCCCCTGGCCGGGGCAGGCCACGGGGGTTTCAGGCGGACGGGCGACGGCGCGCGGCGCGGGCCGGTCGGGCGACGAGGCGGGCGCTACGGGGCGTGTGAAGTCAGCCTCGACCCCGAACTGGGTGAGAACCAGGGACGCGCCCCAGACGACGATGGCGGCGATGATTTCGAGCAGAGCCTGCACGGCCCGTCCCCCGACCTGAGATAGCGCCGTTATCCGTCAGGCGCGGCGAACCTTCAACCGGCCGGGGCATGAAGTTTTGGTCATGATCGGCGTCTCACCGCGCGGTGGCGACCGCCCGCGGCTGGTGAAAGACCGCCTCGACGTCGAACCAGTCGACCGGCAACACCGTCAGATACTCCTGCGAGCCCGCCGGCGGCAGCGACCGGCCGAGGACGCGATAGGTGATGTAGGCCTTGCCGTTGGAGATCAGGATCGCCGGGTACTCGACCCGTCCGACCGGCGCGATGGCCTCAAGGTCGCGGATGCCGCCCCAGGTCAGGCCGCCATCATGGCTGACCGCCGAGGACAGGGTCAGCCGCCGTCCGAACTGCGCGCTCTCCGTCCCCAGGCAACAGCGGTTCCAGATCACCATCAGGGTTCCGTCCGGGCCCGGCAGCCGGACCACATTGCCGGGCGATGCGCCGGTGATCAGGCTGGTCGGGACGGGCGTGGTCCAGTGTTCACCGCCGTCGGTCGAGGTCGTCGCGTACAGCCCGCCCGCCAGGGTGCGGCCGAGCATCAGCAGCGAGCCGTCGAGACGCTCGACGATGCTGGACTCCCAGAAGCTGGGCAGGACCGACATGTCCCTGGGCGCGCGGTAGCCGGGGATCATCACCGGCACGGTGATCGTCTGGTCCGAGACCTTCCAGCTGCGACCGTTGTCATCCGACCAGGCGACCCGGGTGACGATCTGCTCGGGATTGACGCTCAGCTTGACGTGCAACGGGATGACCAGCCGGCCCGTCGCCAGCGCGGTCAGCCGGTCATGGGCGCTGGTGCAGTAGGCGACTGGCGGACAGACCGGGACCGGATCGGACCAGGTCTTGCCCTCATCGGTCGACCAGCGGAACACCTTGTCGGCGACCGCGCCGTCGGTGATGCGGCTGTAGCTGACGCCCAGCTCGCCGGATTTCATGCGCACCAGACCTGGTTGCGCGGCGCTGGGCCCCGGCCCGTGGAACAGGATGCGCGGCCGGGTCCAGGTCCGGCCGTCGTCGCCGGAGGTGATCACCACGATGTCCGACGGCCAGTGATCGATCGACACCCCGGCCTTCTTGCGGTGGCGTGTCACGAGGTGGAACAGGCGGCCGTCCTTCAGCCGGGCGGTGGTCCCGACGCCATTGCGGACATAGCCGCCGGACACCGGAACCAGCAGCGCCCCGCGCAGGCCGCCGACCTCGCGGGCCAGGGGATCGTCGCCTCGCGGCGCGCAGGCCGTCAGCGCCAGCAAACCCAACAGAAGCCCCAGGCGCCTCATGCCGCCGCCCCTTCCCTTCGTCCGGCCACCGCCAGTCGCCAGGCCCCGATCAGTCCGACGAGCGCCAGCACCGACATGCCGAGGTAACCCCGCGCGCCGACGACATCATAGAGACGTCCGCTAGCCAGGGTCGCAAGCCCGATGATCAGCCCGCCGGAGAAGGCCGAGCTGATGGTCTGCGCCGCCGAGGCGCTGTGGACCGGGGCGTTGCGCTCGATCAGCTGCAGCGAGCCCATGAACACCGCCGCGAAGCTGAAGGCGTGCAGGGTCTGCAGCGGAAACAGCAGCCAGACGGGCGGGGCGAAGGCGAAGGCTGTCCAGCGGACCAGGGCCGCGAGTCCGCCGAGGATCACCAGCCGCTCGGGCCCCAGCCTTCGGCGCATCGGCTCACAGAACCACATGAAGGCGATCTCGGCGGCGACGCCTGTCGCCCACAGCAGGCCTACGATGGTCGCGGGCACGCCCTGGGCTTTCCACAGCAGGGCCGAGAAGGCGTAGTAGAAGGCATGCGTGGCCTGGATCAGGGCCGTCGAGCCGACCGTCAGCAGGAACGGCC
>CANJYY010000102.1 GCA_947479185.1 Caulobacteraceae bacterium | reverse complement strand
TCTCCAGTGGATTGTTGACCGGGTTCGTGAAGGTCCGCCGCATCAGGTCGTTGGGGAAGGCGTCAAACAGGGGCGGGCCTTCCGGCGGGATCAGGTCGGCGACCCGGTGGTCATGTTCGGCCGGCAGTCCGATGTGAAAATCCGCATTGAGCGGTTCGGCGATCTCCTCGCGGAACACCGTGCCGAGTGACTTGCCGCTGATCCGCCGCACTACTTCGCCGACGAGGTAGCCTTGGGTGATGGCGTGGTAGCCCGGCGCCGATCCCGGTTCCCACCAGGGGGCCTGGGCCGCGAGCAACGCGGTCACCTTGTCCCAGTCGTACAGATCAGCGGTGACCAGGGGTTCATCCCAGCCGGGCAGGCCGGCCGAATGGCTCATCAGGTGACTGACCCTGATGTCGCCCTTTCCGTTGGCGGCGAACTCGGGCCAGTAGCGGGCGACCGGCGCGTCGAAGTCCAGCTCGCCGCGATCGGCCAGCAGCAGCGCCGTCAGGGCCGTCATGGTCTTGGTCGTGGAGTAGACGTTGACGATGGTGTCCGCGGCCCATGGGCGGGTCCGGCCTGCGTCGGCCCAGCCGCCCCACAGGTCGACCACCGTCTCGCCCTCCACCGTGGCGCAGAACGAAGCCCCTAGGTCATCACCCCGGGCGAGATTGCCGGCGAAGGCCTCCCGCGCACCGGAAAACCTGTCGAGGCTGAAGCCATGCACTGCGGGGTCGTTCATCAGATCTCTCTTGTCGACAGGTCTCCCTGGTCGGGAGCGCGGCGTCAGCATGGCGATGCCCGTTCAGCGGTCAAGAAATTTTACGCATTAGTGTCTTATCGCCCTATCGCGTCGATCTTCGATAGCGATTAGGATGTCGGCCTGGTCCGTCGCCTTGTCCCTGGCGACGAGCCAGTTGCCTCCGGAGACCGCCCATGACGTCAGTACCGACCACCGCCTCCCGTCTCGACGGCCTGCGCGACGCCGCGCGTGAAGCCTGGTTCTTCACCCTGCCGCTGATCGAGATGGCCATGACCCGGTCACGGGAAGCGGCAAAGGGTGGACGGCTCAATACGCTCAGCCATGTTCGCGATCTGCTGACCCACACGGCGCGACTGGTGACGATGCCGAACAACGACACCCTGTACTCCAGCGCCCATCTCGACCTGAGCCAGGGCCCCGTCACCCTGAGCGTGCCGCCGTCCGGCGATCGCTACCTCTCGGTGGCGCTGATGGACATGTACACCAACAACTTCGCCATTCTCGGCAGCCGCACCACCGGACCGGACGGAGGGACCTTTCGGTTGATCGGTCCGAACGACGCGGTCAGCGGCGATGGGGTCATCCGCTCGCCGACCAATGACGTCTGGCTCCTGGCGCGGATCCTTGTCGAGGGGCCGGGCGACCTGGACGGCGCGCGCGCCGTGCAGGCGGGCCTCTCCATCCAGGGCCCGGCGGCGGCGCCGGCCCCGCGGCGGGCGCACAGGTCCGCGCCCTGGGCGGAATATCTCGCGAGCGCGGATGCGTTGATGGCGGCCAATCCGCCGCCCGTGACCGATCTTGCGCTGCTGCGGCGGATCGCGCCGCTGGGCATCGGCAAGGGTGAGTTCCAGGCCGACCGGTTCACCGCAGAGGAGGGCGCGGCGATCCAGCAAGGCCTCGACCTCGCGCGCGCCACCCTGTTCAAGGTCGGCGGCGCCGCCGCCAACAGCGTGGTCGATGGCTGGATCTATCCCGCCTCCAGCCTTGGCGACTTCGGCCAGGCCTACGGTTACCGCGCGGTCGTCGCCCTGGTCGGACTGGCGGCCCTGCCGCCGGTCGAGGCGATGTACATGCGCGGCGCGGGCCCCGACCAGGGACACTATGACGGGACCCGGCTCTGGCGGCTGCACATTCCAGCGGACCGGAAAATTCCGGTCGACGGTTTCTGGTCGCTCAGCCTCTACGAGCCTACGTCAGAGGGGCAGTACTTCTTCATCGAAAACCCGCTCGATCGATTCCTGATCGGGGACCGCACCCCCGGGCTCGTCTATGGCGACGACGGTTCCCTCGAAATCTGGATCGGCCACGAAAGCCCCGGCGCCGGGCTGGAAAGCAACTGGCTGCCGGCGCCCGCCGGTCCGTTCGCCCTGAACCTGCGGGCCTATCTGCCGCGCGCCGAGCTTCTGGGCGGTCACTATCGCCTTCCGCCGGTGTTGCCGGTTGACTGATGACGAGGTTCAGGCGACCGAGGCCCATGATGATCACCGGCGTGAACCCGTCATGACCAATACCGTAGCCGGCGCGAAGGCCAGGGCGTCCGCGGCGGCACCGGCGCCGAAGAAGTCGCGCCGTGACCGACTGATCGACGAGGCGGCCCGCCACCTCAATATGCACAGCGTAACGGACAGTTCGCTGCGCGACATCGCCGCCGAACTGGGGATCTCTCGCGCGGCGCTCTACTACTACATCGAGGATCGCGAAGACCTCGTGTTCCAGGTCTACCGGCGCACCTGCGAACTGCTGGCCCGGCACCTGGGCGAGGCTGTCGCGGCCCGCTCCGATGCCCTGGATGTGGTGCAGACTTTCGTCGCACGCGCCGTGTCGCCGGACGAACCCGAGCTCGTGGCCCTGAACGAAATGGGGGTCCTTCGCGATACCGATCGCGAGACCATTCTGGCCCTCTACGAAGGGGTGGTGTCACGACTCACCGGCATCCTCGAGGCTGGCGCAGCGACGGGCGATATTCGGGCCTGCGACTTTCCAGTGGTCGCCCGCACGATCCTGAGCCTGATCCTCGGCGCCGCTGTCATGATCCGCTGGCCCATGGACGGCGTTGATCTGCCGCAGCTGGATCGGAAGCTCTTTGCGGACACCCTGACAGACATTCTTGCCAACGGCTGGGTGGTCGACAGGAGGGCGAAAATCAATCCGCCGGTCATCGATCTCAGTCCCCTGCAGCCAAGGACGGTGGCGGCGTTTGACCGCAAGGGCCTCGCCGCGGCCAAGCGCGACCAGATCTTGCTCACTGCGTCGCGGCTGTTCAATCGCAAGGGCGTCGATGGCACCTCACTGGACGAGATCGCCGCCGAACTGTCGGCGACAAAGCGAACGCTCTACCAGTATGTCGGCGACAAGCAGGCCATTGTGTCGGCCTGCTACGGACGGGTCGTCGATCAAAGCGGCTATATGCAGGCCCAACTGGATATTCAGCGCCGTTCGGGCGCCCCCGTGCTGGACTGCTTCGTCAGCCAGCAGCGCGCCGGCGCGCTGATGTCCATGTCGGAGGATGTCGAGTTTCTCCGTCTCACGACCAGCTACACAAATCTGCCCGAGGCCGAAAAGGCAAAGATCAAGGCGATCGGCGCGGAGTGGTTTCGTCTGTTCAAGAGACTCCTGGAGGGCCTCTACCAGGAGGGCGTGGTCCGTGACGTCAACCAGAACTACCTTCTCATGCAGATGCCGCTTGCCCCGAACTGGCTGGCAAGGAGCACCGTCGACGCTGATCCTCACCGAAAGATAGAGATCGCGGCGGAAATTCACGATGTGCTGCGCCTCGGCCTGAAGCCTCTTTAGGCTAACCGCCCGGGCTCATTTCCGTGGCGGTTTCCTCGATCTCGACAGGCGACGGCGGTGCGAACTGTCGGCCCCCGACGAGACCCGAGACCAGGATGCTGGTTGCGGCGACGCCGCTTAGGCCGACCACGATCCAGATCATCAGGTCGTAGTCGCCGGTCCTGTCGAAAATGACCCCGCCCAGCACCGCCCCCGCGACGCCGGACAGGCCGGCGATCAGGCCCAGCAGCCCCATGATCGTGCCGTAGGATCGCAGGCCGAAGTAGCGCGCGGCGAAGAAGGCCAGGACGTCGCCGTCGGAGCCCTGTGAGAGGCCGATGAGCGTCGCGCCGCCGACAAGCAGCCAGAACGATACGTCCGGAACCAGGAACACGCTCGCGCCGACGATGGGCAGAGCCATGGCGAAAAAGGCCACGCCCGGCGACCAAAGCCTGTCGAGCAGCACGCCACAGACAAGACGGCCCGTCACGATGCAGGCGACATACCAGGAACCGAGTAGTGCGGCGGTCGCGCCGGGGATCCCGCGATCGGACAGCAGCGGCTGGAACTGACTGGCGAAGGCGCCGATCGCCACGCTGACGGCGAGCATGCAGACCGCCATCAGCCAGAACCGGCCGTCGCCGAGCGCCTGACGGAACGACAGGCCCGCAATGTCTTGCGCCGCTTCGCCTTCGGCCTCTGGGGCCGGCGGTGACTTGCGCGCCGCGAGGCCGAGGAAGAACCAGGACCCCAGCCCCATGACCAGGGCGATGGGCGCCATCATCGCGAAGCCCGCGCGCCATCCCCACAGGGCGATGACGTGCTGCAACAGGGGCAGCACGGCGATCGCGACAAAGGCGTTTCCACTGATGCCGATCGCCAGGGCGAGGCCGCGACTGTGGTCAAACGCCGCGACCAGCGGACGCATGAACACCAGCGGAGCGGTCGACGGCCCCGCCAGAACGCCGATGAACACCATGATCGCGAGATAGATCCAGAACGGACCAGGCATGGCGGCGAGCATCAGGTAGGTCAGCGCGAAGAGAAAGCCGCCCGCGAAGATGAAGGGGCGGGCGCCGTGGCGGTCGACCGCCGCGCCGAGCCAGGGGCCGGTCAAGGAAACGATCAGCGCACCGACGCCGCCCAGGGCGATTTGTCCGCGCCCCCAACCGAACGCCTCGCCCAAGGGCTTGATGAAGAGGCCCGCGACATTGCTGTAAAGGCTGATACCGGCGGCTGCGCCGAGCGCCGCGCCGACCAGCGTCGGCCACCCTTGCCGCCATTCCTGCCGTCGACTGTCCATGCCTGCTCCCCCGCCGGGCCCCCGTTCGGCGACGCCGCTTCTGGTTACATGCTACACTTCGGCACTAATGGATACGGATTTGTCAAAAACGCTTGACGATACATTTTCGGCGGGGTGGTATGTGATACCAGAATGTAAAATGATCACCGGCTCGAACCGCTGATCTGGCTCCGAGGGGGAGGCGAGACCATGACCGTTCCAACTACGCGCAACCGTGCTTCGACAATGAAGAGGCTGCTTCTCGCCGGTGTCGCCTGCTTGCCGTTTGCAGGATCGCCGCTGGCGGCCCATGCCGCCGATGCGCCCGACACAGCCACGGTGGGAGAGGTCGTCGTGACCGCCCGTCACCGCGTCGAGAATGTCCAGGATGTGCCGGCTGCGGTCTCGGTGCTCGGCGGCGAGATGTTGACCAACACCAATACGACCAACATCAATCAGCTGGCGGAGTTGCTGCCCAGCGTCCAGTTCACGGCCTACAATCCGCGCAACTCCCAGATCAACATTCGCGGTCTCGGCAGCGCGAGCAATCTGGCCAACGACGGCCTCGAGCCGGGCGTCGGCTTCTATGTGGACCAAGTCTATTACGCCCGCCCCGCTTCGGCGACCTTCGACCTGATCGATATCGACAGCGTCCAGGTGCTGCGCGGGCCGCAGGGCACGCTGTATGGCAAGAACACCACGGCCGGGGCTGTCTCGGTTTCGACCTCCGCGCCGACGTTCGACCCTGAGGCCCGGGTCGAGGTGACCGGCGGTGACTACGCCTACGCCCAAGGCAAGCTGTCGGTCTCGGGCCCGCTGTTCGGCGACGTGGTCGCTGGCCGTCTGTCAGCCTCCTACACAACCCGCAGCGGCTTCTACACCAACGTTGCGACGGGGGACGAGGTCAATAGCTACCGGAACCTGATGCTGCGGGGGCAACTGCTCATCAAGCCGTCGGACACCTTCAGCGTCCGGCTGACCGGCGACTTCAGCCAACAGAATACTAACTGCTGCGCACAGGTGCTTTCTGAAATCGTGACGCCGTCCAACGGCGCGAACTTCGTCACGATGTCGCAGCACTTCGGCTACACGCCGATCGTCGAGCCCTTTGCCCGGCGGACCAATACAAACGTTGAGGTTTTCGCCCGCCAGGAAACCGGCGGCGCCTCGGCCGTGGCCGAGTGGGTGCGTCCCGGGATGACGATCACCTCGGTGACAGCTTGGCGCTACTGGGACTGGACTCCGTCGAACGACCTCGACGCCAGTCCCATGGACCTGCTGCGGGCCGCGGCGGTCACGGACAACCAGGACCAGTATAGCCAGGAGCTGAGGATTGCATCGACGGGCGACAATACGATCGACTACGTGGCCGGCCTCTACTACTTCCGCGAAGATCTGAAGAACGAGACGATCACAGAGTTCGGCGCTGGCGCGGTCTATACCTACGTGAGTACGGCTGTGCCGGCAGCGGTGCTGGAAGGGGTGCGAACCGTCGGAGACGGCCGGCTCAAGTCCACCAGCTATGCCGCCTACGGCCAAGCGACCTGGCATCTGACCCCGCGCCTCGATGTGACCGGCGGCCTGCGATACACTTATGATAAGAAGTCGGGTTCGTTTGACCAGGTGGCCAGTGGCGGCGTGCCGCTCGTCGGTATCCCGCTGGTCTTCTTCACGGCGTTGCGCAACGGCTTTGCGCCAAACGCCAGCTATGATGTCGATGCCAGCGACCGGAACTGGTCAGGTCAACTTGGCGTCGCCTACGACGTTTCCGATGACGTGATGCTCTATGCGAACGCGGCGCGCGGTTACAAGACCGGCGGCATCAATCTTGCCGCGCTGGCGCCCGGCGTGCCAACCGTCATCGCGCCCGAGCAGGTCGACAGTTTCGAGGCTGGCCTCAAGACCCGCCTCTTTGATCGTCGGATGACGCTCAACCTCGCTCTGTTCCACCAGACGGCCAAGGACTATCAGGCCAACATCTACGATCCAGTGCTCGTGAAGGCCTATCTTGGCAGCGTGCCGGAGGTCCGGACGCGCGGGCTGGAGTTCGACCTTCAGGCGAGGCCGGTCGAGCAACTGTCTCTCTACGCTTCCGGGGCCTGGACCGACGCAACCTATACCGACTACCCGGCGTCGGCTTGCGGCCTCGAGCACATCACCCTGCCGTCCTGTGACCTGACCGGCGGACAGGTTGCGGGCGTGCCGAAGTGGGCCTGGTCGGGCGGCGGCGAATACCGCGCCCCGATAGCGCTTGGCGAACTTTTCGTCGGCCTCGACTACTCCTACCGCTCGAAAATCGGCAGCACCGGCAACTCCCGATACACGGAGCTCGAAGGCCGCGGCCTGGTCAACGCCCGGATCGGCGTTCGTTCGGCTGACGGCGGTTGGACGGCCTACGTCTGGTCAAGGAACCTGCTTGACGAGGAATACCTCACGACCAAGGTTCCGCTCGGCAACAACGGCGGCCTGTACTCAAGCGTCGGCGACCCCCGCACGGTGGGTGCGACTCTGCGCGTCGACTTCTAACCGGCATCGGGCACCCTCCCGAAGGGATGACGTCTTGACGACCGGCCGGACATCCGGAAGTCAGGACGCCCCGTCTTGTCGCCACCGCACGGGCCACGGCCGGTGCGGTGGCGTCTCTTTTTCCGCACCAGGTTTCTGACCATGACCCAGCCCGACAGCCGCCACCTCGTCGACCCGCAGCTCCTGCCGATGCTGGAGGCGTTTCCGACCGTGGCGATCACGGCGGAGATGCTGCCGGCGATGCGCGCCCGGCCGCCGTGGTTTCCGGTCAGTCCCGACGACATCGCCCGCACCGACCTGACGGTGCGCAAGGTTCCCGGTCCCAAAGGCGCGCCGGAGGTCGAGGTCTGGATCTATCGCCCGCGCGACGCCGCCGGTCCTCTGCCTTGCATCTTCCACATCCACGGCGGCGGCTATGTTGCGGGCAATGCCGCCCAGAACGAGGGCGGACATCGTCCGCTGGCCGCCAGCCTCGGCTGCTGCATCGTCTCCGTGAACTACCGACTGGCGCCGGAAACGCCGCATCCCGGCCCGGTGGAGGACTGCTACGCCGCCCTGGCCTGGCTGTTCGCCAACGCCTCCGAGCTTCAGGTCGATCCGGCGCGGGTCGGGATCATGGGCGAGAGCGCCGGCGGCGGCCTCGCCGCGGCGCTGGCGCTGCTGGTGCGGGACCGAGGCCAGTACCGCCTGACCTTCCAGCATCTGATCTATCCGATGCTGGATGACCGGACCTGCGCCACCTCCGATCCGCATCCGTTTGTCGGCGAGTACATCTGGACCGCCCACAACAACCATTTCG
>CANJYY010000101.1 GCA_947479185.1 Caulobacteraceae bacterium | reverse complement strand
TCACAAGGTCTATCTGCACACCGGCGAGTACGACGACGGCGAGCTCGGCGAGATCTTCATCGACATGCACAAGGAAGGCGCCGCCTTCCGCAGTCTGATGAACAACTTCGCCATCGCCATCTCGATCGGCCTGCAATACGGCGTGCCGCTGGATGAGTTCGTCGACGCCTTCGTGTTCACCCGCTTCGAACCGGCCGGGCCCGTCACCGGCAACGACTCGGTCAAGTCGGCGACTTCGATCCTCGACTATGTGTTCCGCGAACTGGGGGTCAGCTACCTTGGCCGCCACGACCTGGCCAACGCCGAGGGCGAGGCCCTCAACGCCGACGGCCTCGGCCGCGGCAAGGCCGACGACGCGGCCCTCGCCTTCGAGGAAGAACCCCAGCCGGCCTCGAAGTTCATCTCCAAGGGCTTCGCCCGCGGCTCGGCCCCCGACAACCTGGTCTTCCTGCCGTTCAGCGGCCGCAAGGCGGAACTGTCGGACGAACTCCAGCAGCGCGCCGCCGCCGTCTGCCCCGCCTGCGGCGACCTCGCCGTGATCGGCGGGGTGTGTGGGGCGTGCGGGGCGAGCTGAGCCCGCCGGGATGATGAAATTCCTTCGAACGCCACCGGCGGTCGTCACATTGTTGGGTCTGCTTGCTTTCGCCACAGCGTTGATCGACTCGGGAGCGGGAAATGGTGCTCGTCCAGGTATCGGCTGCGGGGTCGCAGCGACGGGCTACCTGCTTTTCACCGTCGGCTGGTGTGCGGCGTTGATCCGGGCGTGCTCTGCTCATACCCGCGTAGCCCCAGGTCCTTGGGCAGCTCGCCTGCCTGTGATCGTCGCGCTGGGCCTTGTTCTGTCAGCAGTTCTGGCATGCCTGGGATTGATGCGACTGCCGCTGGGAACCGTCATCGGGGGCATTTCGGCCCTCGCCTACTTCGCTCTCATGCTGGTCACGGCGCGAAGCCTGTCTCTCGGGGTCGGCGGCAACATGAACCGCTCCCGCGTCGTCGGCTATTTCCTCCTCATCGTCTACTTGCCCTTGGGAATATGGGTGTTGAGGCGGCGCGTTGCCGGTGTCTTGGCCAAGTAGCCGTCCGATCGGGAACCGGGTCACCTGGCCTTAAGCTTGCACCGTTAAGCGTGAATCCGACGCCCAACGGAGCATGCGTGCCGTGATGAGACCCTTCGCCGCCCTCTGCCTCGCCGCCGCTCTCGCCGCCGCCGCGCCGGCCTTCGCACAGGACGCCGGCCAGATCGCCCGCGTGCAGGGCGGGGCCAGCTGCCCGCGCTGCAACCTGTTCCAGGCCGATCTGTCGAACCGCACCCTCAAGGGCCTGAACCTGTCGGGCTCGCGCCTGCGCCAGGCGGACCTCAGCCTGTCGGTGATGAACCGCACCAGCTTCGCCGGCGCCGACCTGCGCGACGTGAACGCCTTTGGCGGCGT
This sequence comes from Caulobacteraceae bacterium, assembly GCA_947479185.1. Taxonomy (GTDB): domain Bacteria; phylum Pseudomonadota; class Alphaproteobacteria; order Caulobacterales; family Caulobacteraceae; genus Caulobacter. Next base: position 6,698 of record CANJYY010000101.1, on the reverse strand, counting down.
GTTCTCCAGCGCCCGCTTCTCCGGGGCCAACATGACCAACGCGACCTTCGTCGGCGCCTATCTGCAGGGCAGCAACTTCCGGGGTGCGACCCTCGCCGGCGCGAACTTCTCCGGCGCGGAGATGAGCCGGGCGACCGGCCTGACCCAGGCCCAGCTGAACCGCGCCTGCGGAGACGAGGCGACCACCCTCCCGGCCGGTCTGCGCATCCCGGCCTGCCGTTAAACCCAAGTCATTACCGCGATTTAAGTGGTGAAACTGGCCTTGGCGCCGCAAACCCGATAGCGAACAGGCTCCCCCGAGCCGCAGACCCCGACGGTCCATGACCCGTTTTGCCATCGCCTTTTCGAGCCTCGTCCTGGCCAGCCTCGGCCTGGTCGGACAGGCCAGCGCCATGACCGACGACCGGGATGTCGCCCGCCTGGTTTCGTTCGGCGGGTCTTGCGGCAAGTGCGATCTGTCCGGACGCCGCCTGACGGGGGCCCGGTTCGCCGGCGCCGCCTTCGCTGACGCCAGCTTCGTCGGCAGCGATCTGCGCGGCGCGACCTTCATGGGCTCGAACTTCCAGCGGGCCCGCCTGACCGGCGCCGACCTGCGCGGCGCGACGATCGCCGGCAGTGACTTCAGCGGGGCCGACTTCGCCGGCGCCAAGCTGGACGGACTGGAGGCGCCCGCCGCCAACTTCATGCGGGCCAATTTCTCCGGCGCGACCCTGACCGGGGCCGAACTGCCCGGCGCCAACCTGATGTTCGCCAACCTGACCCAGGCGCGGCTCGACGGCGCGGAGCTGCCGCGCGCCAAGCTGCTGCACGTCAACGGCCAGGGCGCGAACTTCGTCTCGGCCGAACTGGACGGCGCGATCCTCACCGGCTCGCGGTTCGACGGCGCCTCGTTCAAGGGCGCGTCGCTGGAGCGGGCGGTGCTCACCGGCGCCTCGTTCGAGGGGGCCGACTTCCGCGGCGCGGACCTCGAGGGCGCGATCCTCGCCGGTGTGAACCTGATCGGGGTCCGCGGCCTGCGGCAGGACCAGCTGGACGACGCCTGCGGCGATGACAAGACGCGCCTGCCGACCGGACTGCACATCAAGGGCTGCCGCGGCATGATCACGATCCGCACGCCGCGCGCGCCACCCGCGCCCCCGGCGCTGCCGGCCCCGCCTGCCCGGGTCACCCCGCCCAAGCCGCCGGCCGCGCCGCCGCCGCCGCGCGCCGCGCTGCAGCAGGTCTTCGCCGGCCTCAGCTGAGGCCGGCCCTGGCGTCTAGCCCTTGATCGGCGGCGCCAGGCGAATGTGCAGCTCTTTCAGCTGCTTCTCGCTGACTTCGGACGGCGCGCTCATCAGCAGATCCTGCCCCTGCTGGTTCAGCGGGAAGGCGATGACCTCGCGGATGGCCGTCTGGCCGGCCAGCAGCATGACGATGCGGTCGATGCCGGGGGCCAGACCGCCGTGCGGCGGGGCGCCATAGCGGAACGCGTTCAGCATGCCGCCGAACTGCTCCTCGACGACCTCCTGGCCGTAGCCGGCGATCTCGAACGCCTTGAGCATGATCTCCGGCTTGTGGTTCCGGATCGCGCCCGAGCACAGCTCGTAGCCGTTGCAGACGATGTCGTACTGGTAGGCGAGGATCGACAGCGGATCCTGGGTCTCCAGCGCCTCCATCCCGCCCTGCGGCATCGAGAAGGGGTTGTGGCTGAAGTCGACCTTCTTCTCCTCGTCGCTCCACTCGAACATCGGGAAGTCGACGATCCAGCAGAACTCGAAGCGGCCCTCGTCGATCAGCTTCAGCTCCGTGCCCAGACGGGTGCGGGCCGAGCCGGCGAACTTGTAGAACACCTTCGGATCACCGGCGACGAAGAAGGCCGCGTCGCCCTGGCCGAGGCCGAGGCCCGCCATCAGCGCCTGGGTCTGGTCGGCGCCGAGGTTCTTGGCGATCGGGCCGCCCCAGCCGCCCTGGTCCTCGCTCCAGAACACATAGCCGAGGCCCGGCTGGCCTTCGCCCTGGGCCCAGCTGTTCATGCGGTCGCAGAAGGCGCGCGAACCGCCGCCCGGCGCGGGCACGGCCCAGACGGCGTTCTTGGCGTCGGCGCCGAGGATCTTCGCGAACAGGCCGAAGCCGCCATCGCGGAAGGTTTCCGAGACGTCGGCCATCTTGATCGGGTTGCGGGTGTCGGGCTTGTCCGACCCGTACCAGGCGATGGAGTCGGCATAGGCGATGCGCGGGAACGGATAGGGGGTCACCGGCTTGCCGTCGGCGAACTCCTCGAACACGCCGTGCATCACCGGCTCGATGGCCGCGAACACGTCTTCCTGGGTGACGAAGCTCATCTCGACGTCGAGCTGGTAGAATTCCAGGCTGCGGTCGGCGCGCAGGTCCTCGTCGCGGAAACAGGGCGCGATCTGGAAGTAGCGGTCGAAGCCGGAGACCATCAGCAGCTGCTTGAACTGCTGCGGCGCCTGCGGCAGCGCGTAGAACTTCGACGGATGCAGCCGCGAGGGCACGAGGAAGTCGCGCGCGCCTTCCGGCGAGGAGGCCGTCAGGATCGGCGTCTGGTACTCGAGGAAGCCCTGGCCGACCATGCGGTGGCGGATCGAGTGGATGACCTTCGACCGCAGGACGATGTTTTTGTGCAGGGTCTCGCGGCGCAGGTCGAGGTAGCGGTGCTTGAGGCGCAGCTCCTCGGGGTAGTCGGGCTCGCCGAACACCGGCAGCGGCAGCTCGGCCGCCTCGGACAGCACCTCGATGCCGGTCACCCGCAGCTCGACCTCGCCGGTCGGCAGGTTGGCGTTGATGGTCTCGGCCGAGCGGGCCACGACCTCGCCGTCGACGCGGATCACGCTCTCGGTGCGGATGCGCTCGATCAGGTCGAAGCCGGGCGTTTCCGGGCTGATGACCAGCTGGGTCAGGCCGTAGTGGTCGCGCAGATCGACGAACACCAGCCCGCCGTGGTCGCGCTTGCGATGGATCCAGCCGGACAGGCGCACCGCGGCGCCGGTGTCGGAAGCGCGGAGCTGGCCGCAGGTGTGGGTGCGATAAGCGTGCATTTGTCGGTCGTTTTCAGGCGCGCGAGCGCGAATTTCGGAGGCGCGGAAGGGCGCATGCGTCCCTCTGATTGTCAAGGTTCGGGGGCATTTCTTGAACCTTCTCCCGGAGGGAGAAGGAGGGGCCCGGCCCGCCGCGCGGGACGGGAGGATGAGGGGTTAAGATCGTTCAGAGGTCGCACCGTAACGCCCTCACCCTCCCGTCGCTCCGCGCCGGGCCCCTCCCTCTCCCGCTGGGAGAGGGATTCCATCCACAGCCCCGGCCTCCCTATCCCCGCCCCTGCCGCCTCGGCGCCTCGCGCGCCAGAACCCGCATGGTAAACCGCACCCGTGTCCGCCCGCGCCAAACAGCTCAGCCTGCGCCTCGCCAGTCCGCCCGTGTTCACCCGGGCGGCCTTCGCGACCTCGGCGGCCAATGAACGGGCGGTGACGCTGGTCGAGGCCTGGCCGCGCTGGCCGGGCGGGGCCCTGGCCCTGGTCGGACCCGAGGGCGCCGGCAAGACCCATCTGGCCACCATCTGGGCCGAACGGGCCGGCGCCGTGCGCTATGCCGGCGGCGCTCTGGCCGAGGGCGCGCCGGTGCTGGTCGAGGACGCCGACACGATCGGCGACGAGGCGCTGTTCCATCTGATCAACCGCGCGGCTTCCGACGGCGGCCTGCTGCTGACCGCCCGCAGCCGGCCGACGGCCTGGGCGGCCGCCCTGCCCGACCTGCGTTCGCGGCTGAACGCCCTGACCGTGGCCGAGATCGACGCCCCCGACGACGCCCTGCTGATCGCGGTGCTCGAGGCCCTGTTCCGCGAGAAGCACATCCGCGCCGCCCCGGACCTCTACGAGTTCCTGCTGCGGCGCATGGAGCGCTCGGTGACCGCCGCCCGGGCCCTGGTCGCCCGTCTCGACGAGGCCGCCGCCGAGCAGGGCCGCGCCGTCAACCGCGCCCTCGCCCGAGAGGTGCTGGAAGAAACGGCCGACCTGTTCGAGGGGTAGGCCCTCCCCCACCGCTCATCCCGGCGAAGGCCGGGACCCAGGTGTTTTCGGCGCTGCCATTTCAGCATCAGCGCCCGCGACCGCCGTTCACATTAAAAAGCCTGGGTCCCGGCCTTCGCCGGGATGAGCGGAAGTGGGAATTGCGCCAAGCGCCGTGCCAAGACCGGCCGGATAGTTAGATCGCCTTCCCCGACAGCGCCGCGAAGGCCGCGCGGAATACGTCGTCTGGCACAAGCTCGGGCGTCAGGAAGCGCTGGAACAGCAGCCCCTCCGTCATCGCATGGACCACCACCACCAGCTGCTCGGGCGGCATCGGCAGGTCGACGCCCTGCGCCGCCTCGCGCAGCCAGGCCGCACCGACGCCGAAGCTGGCCGTGGTCACCGCCAGCACCCGCTGGCGCAGCGCCTCGTCGGTCAGGGCGTGCGCCATGCCGGTCAGCCGGCCGACCACCGCGCCCTGGCGCTCAGGGATCGCCGCGATCGTCGCCTCGGCCAGCGCCTGCATTTTCTCGGCGAAGATCATGTCCGGCGTGAACACCGGCCGGACCGGCGCCCAGAAGGTCTCGCCGAGGGTCACGAACAGGTCGGCGCGGTTGCGGAAGTTGCCGTAGATCGCCCCGCTGGTCATGCCCGCGCGCGCCGCCACATCCTGCAGCGTGACCTGTTCGTAGCCCTTCTCGCGCACCAACTCGCGCGCCGCCTCCAGCAGCTTCGCGCGGGTGCGCTCCCGCTTGTCGCCCTTGGGTTTGCGGCGGGCGTCGTCGGGCGACGGATCAGGCGGTTCAGCGACGGACATCGGGACCATTGCGCACCATAACGAGTCCATTTTATAATTTGTCTATATTTTACGCCGCAACCCGGCGAGGAGGCGGCGATGACACCCAAGGACGCGATCAGCACGGCCCTCCAGGCCTATGTCGACAAGGGTCAGCTGGCCGGCGCCTCGGCGCTGGTCTGGCGGGACGGCAGGGTCGCGCAGGCCAGCTGCGTCGGCTGGCGCGATCTGGAAGCCGGGGCCCCGCTCCAGCGCGACACGATCTTCCGCATCGCCTCGATGTCCAAGCCGGTGACCTCGGTCGCCGCCCTGATGCTTGTCGACGAGGGCGCCATCGCGCTGGACGAGCCCATCGCCCATCGGGCCCCTGAGTTCGCCCACATGCGCGTGCTGCGGTCCGCCGACGGCCCGCTCGAGGAGACCGACCCGGCGGCGCGGCCGATCACCTTCGAGGACCTCCTGACCCATCGCTCCGGCCTGACCTATGGCGGAATCCACGCCGGCCCGATCACCCCGGCCTATGCGGCGGCGCTGGGCGGCGACATCGACAGTCCCGTCGCGCCCGATGACTGGATCGACGGCCTCGCCGCCCTGCCCCTCATCGACCAGCCGGGCGCGTCGTTCCACTACAGCTGCTCCACCGACCTGCTCGGCCTGCTCATCGCCCGCATCGACGGCGCGCCGCTGGGCGAGGTGCTGCGCCGGCGCATCTTCGACCCGCTGGGCATGAAGGACACCGGCTTCCTCGTGCCCCGCGACCAGCACCATCGCCGCTCGGCCATGTACGGCTTCGACGAGGCCGGAAAGCTGGAACAGCGCCTGACCGCCGCCGGCGAGCCCTTCCTGCCCGAGCGCCCGGACAAGATGAGCTTCGAATCGGGCGGCCAGGGCCTGTGGTCGACGCTCGACGACTACCTGGCCTTCGCGCGGCTGTTCATCGGCGGCGGCGCGGTCGACGGCGTGCGGCTGCTGCGGCCCGAAACCATGGCCGCGATGATGACCAACCGCCTGACCGACGACCAGCGGGCCCGGGCCGACATGCTGGGCATGCCGGTCTTCACCCACCATGGCTTCGGCCTCGGCGTGGCCGTGGTGCTCGATCCGGACAACGCCGCCGCTATCCGCTGCAAGGGCGGCGTCGGCACGGTCGGCTGGCCGGGGGCCTACGGCGGCTGGTGGCAGGCCGACCCGACCGACGGCGCGGTGATGGTCTTCCTCGCCCATAACCTGCTGGAGCTGGAGCGCCTGGCCATGGGCATCGGCCTGGACGTCTACAGCGCCATCACCGAGGTCCATGCGCTGGCGACCACAACGACCTGATTTCGGGAACCGCCGGAACGGACGCCCTTCACGCGCGCTTAGCGAGGGATATCCGCTCGACCGGGCGAGATCGGAGCGAGCATGGACAACGCCACCGACCAGTTCGTTCACAACCTGAACGTCAAGAACTACTCGACCCGGCTTCTCACCACGCAAGGCGCGGTCCAGCGGGCCATACTGCTGAGATTGCTCGCCGAGGAACTGAACAATGCCCGCCAGAAGGGCTGGCAGTCGGCGCCCGGCTCGCTGGAGACGCGTCGCCTGCACGGGCTCGACTAGGTCCGGCCATTGCGCGTCCTGGGTCCATCCCGTCTTGCGGGGGCGTCCGAAGCGCTGCGAAGATGGTCGAAACAGGAATCCGCTCCCATGACCAACGCCATCGGCTACGCCGCCACCGCCCCCGACAGCGGCATGGCGCCGTTCCATTTCGACCGCCGGGCCCTGCGGCCGGACGACGTGAAGATCTCCATCCTCTACTGCGGCGTCTGTCACTCGGACCTGCACCAGGCGCGCAACGACTGGGGCGGCACGCTCTACCCCTGCTGCCCGGGCCACGAGATCGTCGGCCGGGTCAGCGCGGT
>CANJYY010000100.1 GCA_947479185.1 Caulobacteraceae bacterium | reverse complement strand
TCCCGACCGATGCGCCGCAAGCTAGCGCGGTTTGTCGCCGATGCAACGGCGCGGGCAGGATTTGATCCATCGCAATCGCCGCCGCTGGTCGGTGTGGGGACGCGTCCCCCCTAGTCCTCGCCGCCTGGCCGTCCGCGCATGGCCTTCACCCCGCCGCGGCGGGTCTTGGCGTCGACGCGCCGGGCTTTGGCGGCCTTGGAAGGCTTGGTCTTCCTGCGCGGCGGGGGCGGGGGCTCGGCGGCCTTGCGGATCAGCTCGGTCAGCCGCTCGATGGCGTCGGCCTTGTTGCGCTCCTGGGTGCGGAAGCGGTTGGCGGCGATGAGGATCACCCCGTCGAGGGTCAGCCGCGACCCGGCCAGCTTCTGCAACCGGGTCGAGACGTCGTTCGGCAGCGACGGCGAGCGCCGCGCGTCGAAACGCATCTGCACGGCCGTGGCGACCTTGTTGACGTTTTGCCCGCCTGGCCCGCCAGCGCGGATGAAGGCGAACTCCAGTTCGGAGTCCTCAAGGGTGATGGCGGGGGTGATCTCGATCATCGCCGCTTCCGCTTCTCCCGCTGGATCGCCTCGTCGAGCGCCTGCAGGAAGCGCGAGCGGTCGTTGCGGTCGAAGGGCCGCGGGCCGCCGGTGATCTCGCCGGTCGAACGGATGTGCTCCATGATCGCCCGCTGGGCCAGCGCCCCGCCGATGGAATCGGCGGTGAACGGCTGGCCGTTCGGCTTGATCGCAGTGGCCCCGGCCTTGATCACCCGGTCGGCCAGCGGAATGTCGTTGGTCACCACCACGTCGCCCGGCGCGGCGCGCTCGGCGATCCAGTCATCGGCGATGTCGGGGCCCGCATCGACGACCACCCGCTCGATCATTGCCGAGACCGGGATCATCATGAAGCTGTTGGAGACGACGAAAGTCTTCAGCCCGTATCGCGCGGCGACCTTGTAGGTCTCGTCCTTCACCGGGCAGGCGTCGGCGTCGATGTAGATCCGGATGGGGTCGGGCATTGTGCTCATTGTGGGGGTTTAGCCATTGGAACCCGAATCGGCCAACAATCGTTAACGCGAGGTCTATTGTGCATAGGGGAGTTACTCACCATGCCGTTGTTCCTGAAACGCTTGCTTGCCGATATCGACGCCCTGATCTGGACGATGACCGCCGGGGCCTAGCCGTGAGCTGATACCCGCCTCAACAGATCGCCGGTCATCTGGCCGATCTCCGCCACCGCCTCGCGCGCCGGCGCCGAGACGTGGGTCAGGTTGATGAAGCCGTGCGGCAGGGCTGTGTAGTAGCGCTCCTCGAAATCCGCCCCCGCCGCCGTCAGCTGCCGTGCATAGGTCAGGGCGTCCGGCCGGCAGGGATCGAGCGGCCCGCCCGCGACCAGCAGGGTCGGCGGCGCCTTCCCCTCCAGCGCGCCGAGCAGGCAGGGCGCGGAGGTCGTGGCCAGCTGGGTCCGGATGAACTGCACCGCCAGCCGTCCGACGACCCGCGCGTCCTGCAGCAGGCTGGAGGCCCAGACATCGTCGTCCAGCGACAGCAGCGGATAGACCAGCACCTGGGCCTTCACGGCGCCGGGTGTTTCGCCGTTGAGCTTCGCGGTCGTGGCCACGGCCAGGTAGCCGCCGGCGGAGTCGCCGCCCATCGCCAGGGCGTCGGGGTCAGCGCCGAGAGTCGACGCAAGGGTCTGGATGGCCCGGAACGCCGCCAGGGCGTCGTCGAGCTGGGCCGGGAAGGGCGCCTCCGGCGCCAGGCGATAGCGGCAGGCCAGCACCCGGACCTTCGCCGCCTCGGCCAGCCGCACGCAGAAGGCGTCATGCGTCTCCAGGTCGCCGAGCACGAAGCCGCCGCCGTGGAAGAACACCAGCATCGGGCCCGGCGTCGGCGCGCCCTGCGGCACATACAGCCGCGCGGCCAGCGGTCCGGCGGCGCCCTGGACGGTGAAATTACGCAGCTCGGCCAGATGCGGCAGCGTCCGGTCCCGCCGCGACAGCATGAAGTCGGTCGCCTTGCGGGCCCGCTCGACGCCCTTGAGGGTTTCTGCCGCCAGGCGTTCGGCGAGACTGTCGCTCAGGTCAGGCAAGGTGGGGCCCCTTCACGAACGGCGGCGGATTGACGCCCTCGATGGCCCACCAGATGTCGTCCCGCGTTGTGGCGACTGCAAGCACCTGCGTCGCCTCTTCGTGACCCATCTGGTCGGCCACCTTCAGCCAGTGAACATACCAGCGGCGATGACCGACGTGGCGCTGACGCATGGCCAGGTTCCAGGCGGCGGTGTCGTCCCCGGCCGCGACCGCGCGCTTCAGCCAGTAGACCGCTTCCAGCGGCCGCGGCGGGGCCATGACGTCCTCGATCAGGATCGCCAGGCTGTTCATGGCCAGGCAGTAGCCCAGCTGGGCGGACACGGTGTAGAGCGCCTCGGCCTCGAACAGCCTGCCCTGGCCCTCGCGTTCATGGGCCTCGGCCCACAGCTGGCAGGCCTGGATCTGGATGTCGGAGCTGCGGATCGTCGCCACGCGGAGCCCCCTCTGGACGTGGTGCCGGCTACAGGAATCGAACCCGTGACCTTCGGTTTACAAAACCGCTGCTCTACCATCTGAGCTAAGCCGGCGCTGCGGCGCGCCGGAATGGCGGGCCGCGCAGGGCTCTTCCTCTGACAGAAGCCGCGCCGGGTCAACCAGCCCGGGCGACGCCGGATCAGGCCAGTTCGAACGAGGCCTGGCGGGTCATGCCGGTGCCGGTCAGTTCGGCGCCGTCGAATCGCACCGGCCGGCTGCCCCCGCCCTGCTGATCAAGCGGGGAAATGTCGGCGTCCTGGAAGATGGCGTGGGTCAGGTGCGCCCGCAGGAAGGACGCGCCGCGCAGGTCGGCGCCCTTGAAGTTTGCCCCGCGCAGGTCGGCGTCGTCGAAGATCGCGCCCTGCAACTGGGCGCCGGAGAAGTCGACCCCGACTCCCATCGCCGACCGGGCGGTCAGGCCGGCCAGGAGCTGGTCGTTGAACAGGCTGCGGGCGGGGCGCAGATCAAAGCCGTCGAGACAGGCGGGCTTGCCGCTGCGACCGTTGGTCTTGCCCCAGGTCTCGGACATTTCGAGTTCGGCGCGGATTTCGTTTAGCCGGGCGATCGCCTGGGGCGTCGGATCGACCACGCACCCCTCCAGGGAGACGCCCGCACGCTGCAGGATGGCCATGTCGATGTTGGTCACGATGGCGCCCTTGAGCACGACGCCGGTCAGGCGCGCGCCGGTCAGGTCCACGCCGTCGAGGTTGGCGTCGGTGAAGTTGGCGTTCTTCAGGTTGGCGTTGCGCAGCAGCGCGCCGCGCAGGGAGCAGTTGGTGAAGTCGACGCCCAGCGCCACGGCGTCGGTCATGTTGGCGTCGTTGGCCGTGGCGCCGGCCATCTCGGTGCGATGGCCCATCCACTTCAGGCCCAGGGTCTCGTCGGCGATGCACAGCACGGCGGCGCGCATGTCGGCCTGGTCGAGGTTGGCCCCGGCCAGCTTGGCCCCGGCATAGGTCCCGCCGCGCAGGTCGGCGCGGAACAGCTGTGCGCCGCGCAGGTCGCAGCGGGTCAGGTTGGCGCAATAGAGGCTGACCCGGGTGAGGTCCGAGCCGATGAAGGTGCTGCCCGTCAGGTCCGCGCCGGTGAAGTCGGCATCGGCCAGCCGCTTGCGGTCGCAGCGCACGCCGCGGGCGACGACGTAGCGCAGCAGGCCGCGCTCGCCGCCGGGCCGGCCCATGACGAAGGCCTCGTGCGCGCGGACACGCGCTGCGAACGTGTCGGCGTTCAGCAGCGTGATGCGCGGGGCGAGACTCGAGCGGGAGCGGGACATGCCTCATCAGCTAGGCGAAAGCCGTCACCGAAGTCTTAGCCCCGGCCCGGCTTGGCCCGGAATGGGTGCAATTGGCGCCGCTCAACCCGCCGCGAGCCGGGCGATGCCGGCCGCGCGCCATTTCTGGGCGACTGACCAGATGATCACCCCGGTCGCGACGATGGCGATCAGGATGGTGCAGACGGCGTTGATCTCCGGCGTCACGCCCAGCCGCACCTGGCTGTAGATGCGCATCGGCAGGGTCGTCGCTCCCGGGCCGCTGGTGAAGCTGGCGATGACCAGGTCGTCGAGCGACAGCGTCAGGGCCAGCATCCAGCCGGCCAGCACGGCCGGGAAGATGTTCGGCAGGGTCACCTGCAGGAAGGCCTGGGCCGGGGTGCAGCCGAGATCCTGGGCGGCCTCCTCGAGCGAGCGGTCGAAGGTGATCAGCCGCGAATGCACCACCACCGCCACATAGGACAGGGTGAAGGTCGTGTGCGCGATCATCACGGTCCAGAAGCCCCGGTCGAAGCGCAGGGCGACGAACAGCAGCAGCAGCGACAGGCCCATGATCACCTCGGGCATCACCAGCGGCGCGTAGACCATGCCCGAGAACAGGGTGCGGCCGCGGAACCGGCCGCCGCGCACCAGGGCGATGGCCGCCAGTGATCCCAGCACGGTCGCGCCGGTGGCCGACATCAGGCCGATGCGCAGCGTCGTCCAGGCCGCGTCGAGCAGCTGGTGGTCCTTCAGCAGGGCCACGTACCATTTGACGGAGAAGCCGCCCCAGACCGTCACCAGCCGGCTGGCGTTGAACGACCAGACCACCAGCAGCACGATCGGCAGATAGAGGAACGCGAACCCGACGGTCAGCGAGACGAGGTTGAACCAGGAGGGGCCGCGTTTCATGGGTGGTCCTCCCTGCGTGGTTCGAGACGCTCGGCTGAGGCTTCGCTCCTCACCATGACGGACATTTGTGGAGCCCAACCCTGGTCGTCATCCTGAGGAGCGGCGAAGCCGCGTCTCGAAGGACGCAAGATGTCTCCGCCGCCCCTCACGTCCCCGCCTCCAGGGCTTTCTGCTGCTGGCGCTGGTAGAGCAGGATCGGGGCGATCAGAGTGACCAGCAGCACGATGGCCACGGCCGAGGCGAACGGCCAGTCGCGGTTGGCGAAGAACTCCATCCAGATCGAGCGGCCGATCATCAGCGAGCCCGGTCCGCCGAGCAGGTCGGGGATGACGAACTCGCCGACCATCGGGATGAAGCACAGCAGGCAGCCGGCGATCACGCCCGGGATCGAGAGCGGCCAGGTGACCTGCCAGAAGCTCTTCCACGGCGGCGAGCCGAGGTCGGCGGCGGCTTCCAGCAGGGTGTGATCAAGCCGCTCCAGCGCCGCATAGAGCGGCAGCACCATGAAGGGCAGGTAGCTGTAGACCAGCCCGATCTGTACGGCCGCCGGGGTGTAGAGCAGGTCCACGGGCGGGATGTGCAGCAGGCCGAGGAAGGCGTTCAGCAGCCCCTGCGGCTTGAGGATTCCGACCCAGGCGTAGACCCTGATCAGAAAGCTGGTCCAGAACGGCAGGATGACCAGCATCAGCAGGATGCTGCGCGTCGCCGGCCGGCATTTGGCCATGCCGTAGGCCATCGGATAGCCGACCAGCAGCGCCAGGATCGTGCCGGTCGCCGCGAAGCGCAGGCTGGAGACATAGGCGTCGAAGTACAGCCGGTCCGAGACCAGCCGCCGGTACATCTCGCCGTCCAGCGCGCCGAGAAAGGCCCGGATGCCCTCCAGGCCCTGGGTCCAGACGATCTGCGGCGTGTACGGCGGGATGGCCAGGGCCGTGTCCGACAGCGACAGCCGCAGCACCAGCAGGAACGGAAACGCGAAGAACAGCCCCAGCCAGAGCGCCGGCAGCAGGGCGGCGCGTGAGCGCGGGCGGCTCACAGGGTGCGTCCTTCGAGACGCGATCCTGAGGGATCGCTCCTCAGGATGACGGGCAGGGGTGACTTGCGCTTCTCTTCGTCATGGTGAGGAGCGAGCCTTGAGCGAGCGTCTCGAACCACGCACGTCACGACGTCAGCACCACGCCGGCGTCGGGGTCGAAGCTGACCCAGACTTTGTCGTCCCAGCCGATCGGCCGCTCGACGAAGCGCCGCGAATTGGCCTGCGCCACCCGCACCAGCTTTCCGCCCGGCAGTTCGACGATGTAGTTGGTCCAGTCGCCGGTGTAGCCGATGTCCCAGATCTCGCCGGCCAGCACGTTGCGCGCGCCGGGGGCGGGCGGCTCCAGGCTGATGCGCATCTTCTCCGGCCGCACGGCCAGCCAGACGGTCGCCCCCGGACCCGGGCAGTCGTCATCGAGCACATAGAAGCCGGCCTCGGCCTCGGCGAGATTCAGGTGCGCCATCGGGTGCTCGATGGCCTCGACGGTGGTCTCGAACAGGTTCACGTCGCCGAGGAACTCGGCCACATAGCGGCTGTTGGGGGCCTCGTAGACCTCCTCGGGCCGGCCGACCTGGACGATCTTGCCGTCGCGCATCACGGCGATCCGGTCGGCCATGACCATGGCCTCTTCCTGGTCGTGGGTGACGATCAGGAAGGTCACGCCGAGCTCGACCTGCAAGTCCATCAGCTCGAACTGGGTTTCCTCGCGCAGTTTCTTGTCCAGCGCGCCGAGCGGCTCGTCGAGCAGCAGCATGCGCGGCTTGCGGGCCACGGCCCGGGCCAGGGCCACGCGCTGCTTCTGTCCGCCGGACAGCTGGTCGGGCCGGCGTTTGGCGAACCCCTCCATCTTCACCAGCGCCAGCATCTCGGCGACGCGGGCGGCGATGTCCTTCTTCGGCATGCCTTCCTGCTTGAGGCCGAAGGCGATGTTCTGTTCGACGGTCAGGTGAGGGAACAGGGCGTAGCTCTGGAACATCATGTTCACCGGCCGCCTGTGCGGCGGCGCCCCGGCCAGATCCTCGCCGTTCAGGGTGATCCGGCCGGCGTCGAGGCTCTCGAATCCGGCCAGCATCCGCATCAGGGTCGTCTTGCCGCAGCCGGACGGGCCGAGCAGGGCGAAGAACTCCCCCGGATAGATATCCAGCGACACGTCATCGACGGCGGCCTGACCGTCGAACCGCTTGGTCACGCCCTGGAAGCGGACCAGCGGGGTGGCGTTGGGGTCATTCCACGGGGCGAAGCTCGACCGCACAGCGCCGATGTTGCGCCGGGTCTGTTCGCCGCGGGGCTGCCTGGAGGCGGGCGGACGACTCATCGCCCGGTCATCACCTTCGTCCAGAGGCGGTTGACCTGCTGCAGCAGCGCCTGGTCCTTGGTCGTGGTCACGAACAGCCGGCTGAACACCTCCGGCGTGGGATAGACGTTGGGATTGTCACGCAGCCCGGCGTCGACCAGCGCCGTCGCCGGCAGGTTGGCGTTGGCGTATTCGGTGTAGTTCGACGCGCGGGCGATCACCGCCGGCCGCATCATGAAATCGAGGAACTTGTAGGCGGCGGCCTTGTTCGGGGCGTCGACCGGAATGGCGAACACGTCGAACCAGACCTGGCTGCCTTCCTTGGGGATGACATAGGCGATCTCGACGCCGTTCTTGGCCTCCGCGGCGCGGGTCGCGGCCTGCAGGATGTCGCCGCTGTAGCCGATGGCGATACAGGCGTCGCCGTTGGCCAGGGCGTTGATGTACTCCGACGAGTGGATCTTGGTGATGTAGGGTCGAAGGCTCTGCATCAGGCCGGTCGCGGCTTCATAGTCTGCGACGTTCAGCGAGTTCGGGTCCTTGCCCAGGTAGTTCAGCGTGACCGCGTACATGTCCTCGGACGCGTCGAGGAAATAGACGCCGCAGTCCTTCAGCTTCGCCAGGTTCTCCGGCTTGAACACCACGTCCCAGCTGTCGATCGCCACGCCGGGCAGGCGCTTGGCGATGGCCGCCTTGTTGTAGCCGATGCCCATGGTGCCCCACATGTAGGGCACGGTGTACTTGCCGCCCGGATCGAACGGCTCCATGCGCTGCATCAGGTCCGGCCAGAGGTTCTTGCGGTTCGGGATCTGGGTGAAGTCGAGCGGGCCGATGGCCTTGGCGGTGATGTAGCGCGGCACGTTGTGGTTCGACGGCGCGACGATGTCGTAGCCTGTCCCGCCGGTCAGCACCTTGGTCTCGAGCACCTCGTTGGAATCGAAGGTGTCATAGACGACCTTGATGCCGGTCTCCTTGGTGAACTCGTCCAGCAGCGCCGGGTCGATGTAGTCCGACCAGTTGTAGATGCGCAGGGTCTGGGGCTTGTCGGCCCCGCCGCCGCCGCAGGCGGCCAGGGCCAGGGCGGCGGCCCCCAGAAC